>NZ_AP025300.1 GCF_036492425.1 Persicobacter psychrovividus | reverse complement strand
ACAGTCAATTTTTTTCTTTTTGAGCTTCTTTTTGTTGAGTTGCTCAAGTACCAAGAATGAATCGTCCCGAGTAGAGGAGGATTTCAACTTTGGATGGCAGTTTCACCTTGGAGATTTATCGGATGCCTACACGGAGAGTTTTAATACTGATGGATGGGAGTCTGTTCGCTTACCCCATGATTGGAGTGTCCAACAGGAATTCAGTCAAGAGCACACCGCTGGAGCCACTGGTTTTTTGCCCGGGGGGGTGGGCTGGTATCGTAAGCATTTTACAGTTCCATCATCCTCAAAAGATAAAAAATTAACGATTGCTTTTGATGGCGTATATACTAATTCAGAAGTGTGGATCAATGGCCAACATCTTGGCAAAAGACCCTATGGTTATGTTCCGTTTAACTATGATTTGACACCATATATTAAATTTGGTAAAGACAATGTGATTGCAGTGAAGGCTGACCGTTCTGCATATATTGATTGTCGTTGGTATCCAGGTTCAGGGATTTATAGAAATGTAAAACTGATCACCACCAATGCACTTCATATCGATCAATGGGGCATCAAAATTACTACTCCGGAAGTGAAGGACGATCAGGCCTTAGTGGCAGTAGCTTCACAATTAGTTAATGAATCTTCAAAGCCTCAATCTGTTCGTGTTCGACAGGCTGTAGTATGGCAGGGAAAAGAAGTACAGGAAAGTGTTCAGGAGTTAAGCTTGGATGCAGGAGCATCGAAAACAGTAGATCAATCCTTGGAAGTCGTTCAGCCTGAATTATGGAGTGTTGACCACCCAAACCTGTATGAATTGCATACTGAAGTTTATGTTGACGAAAAATTAGTGGACAATAAAGTCAATACATTCGGAATCAGAACAATTCGATATGATAAGGACAAAGGGTTCTTTCTTAATGGAAAGCACACCCTAATTAAGGGCGTTTGTTTGCATCATGACGCAGGCTTGGTGGGTGCTGCTGTTCCTGATGGTGTATGGCGCCAGCGATTGCTAACATTAAAAGAGGGAGGGTGTAATGCCATCCGAACAGCTCACAACCCACCATCGAGTCGTTTTCTTGACCTTTGTGATGAGTTAGGCTTTTTGGTGCAGGATGAAGCATTTGATGAGTGGAGCCACCCAAAAGATAAAAAGCATAACTATAACCAGCAAGAGGTAGATAAGCTCACCGAAGGTTATTCTGCTCACTTTGAAGAATGGGGCAAAGCGGATTTGGAAAATATGGTGCGCAGAGATCAAAATCACCCTTCTATCATTATGTGGAGTATTGGTAATGAGGTAGAGTGGACTTTCCCAGCATATGGCGCCTCAACGGGATATTGGGATAAAAAATATCAGAAAAAATACAATTACTATTTCGATGAGCCACCGTTTTCTGCTGAGCAGATTGAACGTAATTTCAAAAACAATACTTCAGGGGTTGACGAGTGTGCGCAAACCGCTCAAAACTTGGCCAAATGGTTAAAAGAGATTGATACTACCCGTCCCGTTACCGCCAACTTGGTGATTCCGACGGTTAGTAATTTCTCAGGCTATGCGGATGCTTTGGATATTGTTGGTTTAAGTTATCGCCAATCAGTATATGATTATTGCCACCGAAATTACCCTGAAATGACTTTCTTGGGAACGGAAAACTGGACGCGTTATCATGAGTGGAAAGCGGTGCTTGATCATGAATTTATTGCCGGGATTTTCTTGTGGACAGGAATGGATTATATGGGAGAGTCAAGGTCTTGGCCAATACGTGGAACGGATAGTGGGCTGTTGGATGGTGCAGGATTTAAGAAACCTTCTTTTTATATGTTCAAGGCTTTATGGTCTAATGAACCAAGCATTTACATCACTACGCAAACCTTAGAGAAGTCTCCTTATAAATGGGATAAAGCCAAAGCGCAGTTGATTGAAAGAGAGAAGGATTGGGCAAAGCATCAAAAATGGGGATGGCAGGATGTGAATAACCACTGGAATTATAAAGCTGGTGAACAGATTGCCGTTGAGGTGTACACGAATCAGGAAGCAGTCGAATTATTCTGCGGAGGACGTTCTTATGGGGTTCAGTATTTAAAAGATCAACAGGACCACATCTTAAAATGGAAAGTACCTTTTGAAGCCGGTAAAATTGAGGCAAGATCAGTGAATAAACCGCAAGTAAAAACGGCTTTACAGACCGCTAAAGCGGTCAGTAAAATCGAGCTAAAGGTTGATAAAACAGAACTGTCAGCAGATGGTTACGAAGTTGCCCAGGTTGTTGCACAATTGGTAGATGCTGACGGCGTAGCGGTTAAAGATCGTGAGCAAGTTATTGATTTTCATGTAAATGGTGATGTGAGAGCCTTGGGTGTTGATAACGGTGATGTGCGTAATGTTCAAGGCTTTAATCGTACCAACCTTAAGACGTCACAAGGAAGGGCATTAATGATTGTTCAGTCTCAAATGACTAAAGGTAAAGCAAGTATTTCTGTCAGCAGTGACGGTTTGAAAAGCAATACAATTGATATTAACATAAAATAAAGATGATTGGACTATTAGTATTGTTGGTAATTATCAGAGGGGGTCTGGTAGTTGCCGCAATACTTTTAGCTTTTTGAATTTAAATAAATTTTTTGGCCATGATTACAATAGATTCGCATCATCATTTATGGGTTTATGACCCCGCAGCACACGATTGGATTTCGGATGAAATGAGCTGTCTGAGGCAGGATTTCACTGGAAAGGAATTGGAGCATGAATTATCCAAAGCCAATATCGATTATTGTGTCGCAGTACAGGCAAGCCAAACAGAAGAAGAGACTATTTTTTTATTGGATCAGGCAGCAAAATGTGACCGTATTTTAGGGGTTGTAGGTTGGGTGGATTTATGCGCTGAAAGTGTTCCAGAACGTTTGGCTCATTTTAGTGAAAACCCATCTTTTGTTGGTGTGCGGCATGTACTGCAAGACGAGCAGGACGATGCCTTCATGCTTCGGCCAGATTTTGTCAATGGCATTGCACAGTTGGAACAATTCAATTTGACTTATGACCTGTTAATTTTTCCTCGTCATTTGGAAAATGCATTCAAGCTGGTCAAACAATTTCCAAATCAAAAATTTGTTATTGATCACTTGGCTAAGCCAGCCATTAAAGCAGGGGAGATTGATGAATGGAAAAAGGGCATGGCCAAGTTAGCTCAGTGCCCAAATGTGTATTGCAAACTTTCGGGCATGGTTACAGAGGCTGACTGGTTGTATTGGGTAAAGACTGATTTTAGCCCATATATATATCATTTATTGGAAATCTTCGGTGCTGACCGACTGATGTTTGGCTCCGATTGGCCGGTTTGTACTTTGGCAGCATCTTACCGCTCGGTAAGGGATTTATTGAATGAACATTTGGAGGGAGAGCTGATGAAAAGAAAAATATTTGGAGAGAATGCGATCAGGTTCTACAACCTTAAACCGAAACAAGATTCGGTTCAGCAATCCTCTATTAATCAATTTACCAAAGCTTAATTTTTTATATAATGAATACGTTAATATTAGAAGAACCAGGAAAATTTAAATTTATTGATCAGCCGTTATCTGATGAGTTGCAAGCACATGAAGCTTTGGTGAAAGTGCATAGTGTGGGTTTGTGCGGAACAGACTACCATGCTTATAATGGCAAGCAGCCATTTTTCAGCTATCCCCGCATTTTAGGACATGAGTTGGGGCTTGAAGTGATCAAAATCGGTCAGGATGTGGACAATGTTACGGTAGGGGACAAATGTACGGTGATTCCATATTTGAATGCTACAAATGATCACGCTGTTCGCCGGGGGCATACCAATTGTGGAGAGAATATCTCTGTTTTGGGGGTTCATCAAGATGGGGGAATGCAAAAAATGCTAAAGGTTCCTGCTTCATATCTTCATAAATCAAACAAGCTGACTTACGATCAGCTGGCGATCGTTGAGATGTTGAGTATTGGCTGCCATGCTGTTAATAGGGCTCGGGTTTCTGAGCAGGATACCGTTTGTGTAATAGGGTCAGGGCCGATTGGAATGGGGGCCTCTATTTTTGCACGTGCCAACGGTGCCAAAACCGTTATGATGGATCTAAATGAAAGCAGACTTGATTTCTGTGTTGATCAATTAGGGGTTGATGGTAAGGTAGTGGCCGCACAAGAAGATACAGAGCGTCAGTTAAGAGCTCATTTTGATGGTGATTTGCCGACCGTAATTATCGATGCAACAGGGAATGAAAAGTCTATGAAAGGCACCTTGGAGCTGGTGGCTGCTGCAGGAAGAATTGTTTTTGTTGGGTTATTCCCAGGTGATTTTGCGTTTCATGATCCGTATTTTCATAAAAAAGAAATCACGCTTTTAGCCTCTCGAAATTCGTTGCCAGAAGATTTCGATCAGATTATCAAATGGATTGAAGAGGGCAGAATAAATATTGATCCATTGATTACACATACTTCAAACTTTGAGGATGCCATCGATAATTTCCATCTATGGCTAAAGCCTGAGACAGGAGTAATCAAAGGTGTTCTTCATGTCCAATAAGCAATGAGTCAGCAAATAATAGATCAACCGAAGCCAAAAAGTGCGGCTTCGGTTGCATCCTCACCCGCAAAAGTGGTAGATAAAAAGTTTCTTGTTCCTTTTATTTTAATCACAACCTTATTTGCGCTTTGGGGATTTGCCAATGATATTACCAATCCGATGGTCTCGGCTTTCCAGACCGTTATGGAAATCAGTACCTTTAAAGCTTCTTTGGTACAGTTTGCCTTTTATGGAGGTTATTTTACGATGGCTATTCCTGCGGCATTGTTCGTCAGGAAATACTCCTACAAAACAGGAGTGATGATTGGTTTAGGGCTTTATGCTACGGGCGCATTACTTTTTGTTCCGGCCGCACATTATGAAGTTTTTGCATTCTTTTTGGTGGCCTACTATATTCTTACTTTTGGTTTGGCCTTTTTGGAAACAACAGCCAATCCGTTTATTTTGTCATTAGGTGATCAAAGAACATCGACTCAGCGACTCAATTTGGCGCAGGCATTCAATCCGCTGGGCTCGCTTACGGGTATGTTTGTTGCACAGACGTTTATCCTTTCGCAACTGGGTTCAGCAGAGAAGAATAAGCAGGGGCAGTTGATATTTTCTACCCTCGATGAGGCTCAAAAACAACTGATCCGTACCAATGACTTAGCCATTATACGTAACCCGTATTTATTGCTTGGCTTGGTCGTAATTGTTATGATTATCTGTATTGGATTATACAAGTTTCCTAAACAAAATCGCGCCATTACGCAAGAAAATTTGTCAGCAAGTTTTAAGCGACTATGGCATAATTTGAACTATCGATATGGTGTTGTGGCTCAGATTTTTTATGTCGGAGCGCAAATCATGTGCTGGACATTTATCATTCAGTATGCGGAGAATTTAGGGCTGACCAAAGCAGAGGGCCTTCAGTTCAATATCATCGCTATGTTCTTGTTCTTGGGCAGTCGATTCATTTCTACTTTTTTGATGCGCTATGTTTCAGGATCCAAGTTGTTGATGTATTTCGCTATTGGAGGAGTCTTTTCTACCTTGGTGGCTGTTTTTGTCGGTGGATTTACAGGGCTGTATGCTATTATTGCTACCTCTGCTTTTATGTCATTGATGTTTCCAACCATTTATGGAATGGCATTGGAACAAGTTAGAGATGACCGAGAGTTGGGAGCCGCAGGTTTAGTGATGGCCATTGTGGGTGGCGCATTGATGCCTCCGATGCAAGGGGCGATTATCGATTTGAAAACCATCGGAGTGTTTCCAGCAGTTAATATTTCATTTTTACTACCAACGATCTGCTTTGTTGTAATTAGCCTTTATGGGGCATACTCCACCAAACTTAACCAAAAAAATGGGACACTTTAAAAGATATTGCAAAACGCTGCAATTGGCTGATGATCCTGAGCTGATTCAAAAGTACAAACAGGTTCATGCTCAAGGGGCTGCCTGGCCAGAGGTTACCGAAGGAATGAAGGCTGTCGGTATTTTGGATATGGAAATTTATCTACTGCCTGATGGCCGGCAATTATTCATGATTATGGATACCGTGGCTGATTTTGACCATGAGCAAGCGATGAAAAAACTGGCGACATTAGACCGCCAACAGGAGTGGGAAAATTATGTATCTGAGTTCCAGGTATCAGAAAAGGATGCCTCTGCCGAAAATAAGTGGCAGCTGATGGAACGCATCTATGAAATGGATCAAGAAGAAGCATTCCAGCCCTTGGATGGGCAGCTCAAATCGATAGATAAATTACAGTCGTTCTCGGTTAAATAATTCCTGAAAATGAAAAAGCTAACATTACGTGTCAATGCCGCAGATAATATTATCGTTGCATTGAGTGAATTGTCAAAGGGTACGGAGGTGGATGTTGAAGGACAATCCATCACCCTGGTCGAAAATATTCCTGCAAAATTTAAGTTCGCTCAGCAAGATTTTGCAAAGGGAGATGCTTTGATCATGTATGGTGTACAAATTGGTGTAGCGAATGAGTTCATTGCGAAAGGAGCAAAGATCACCATTGATAATATCTCTCACGCAACAGAAAAAGCCACTATTAAAGATCAGTTTGACTATTCTTGGAATCCTCCATTGGTTAATACTGAGCAATATTTTCAAGGGTATCATCGGGAAGATGGTAAAGTAGGAACAAGAAACGTTTGGCTGGTGATGCCTTTGGTGTTTTGTGAGAATAGAAATATTCTGGCCATACAAAAAGCCTTGGAGCCATACCTGCAACCCAAAAAACAGCATAATGAGCAGCTTGCTTCCTTGATCGCACAAGCCAAATCAGGAGATGTAGCAGATCAGATATTAAGTACTGAGTTCGCCCTTAGCGATTCGGCACCTGATTTTGTGAAGCCATTTGAGAATGTGGATGGGGTCAAATATTTGACGCATCATGCAGGGTGTGGTGGCACACGTGCTGATGGCGAGCGACTATGTCGTTTATTGGTGGGCTATTTGATGAATCCAAATGTTGGAGGGGCTACCATTTTGAGTCTTGGTTGTCAGAACGCTCAGGTAAGTTTATTCAAAGAGGTGTTGGAGCAAATGGCGCCGGGGTTGAACAAGCCTGTTTACATTCATGAGCAGCAACAAAGTAAATCTGAAAAGGAATTTTTAGCAGCGGCCATTAAATCAACCATTGCGGGCTTATCAAAAATAAACAAAATTCAAAGAAAACCTGCTCCAGTTTCGGACTTGGTTATTGGGATGGAGTGTGGCGGATCGGATGGCTTTTCCGGACTTTCGGCCAACCCATTGTTAGGCCGGGTAGCGGACCGTATAGTAGCCCTTGGTGGTAGCGCAATATTGGCAGAATTTCCAGAATTGAATGGCGTAGAGCAAAATATTATTGATCGGTGCATCAATAAGACGGATGCTGAATCCTTTCAGGCAATGATGAAAGCATACGGTGATGAAGCAGAAGCAAAAGGCTCCGGTTTTGCAGCCAATCCATCACCCGGTAACATCAGGGATGGTTTAGTGACAGATGCGATGAAGTCTGCTGGTGCTGCCAAAAAAGGAGGGGAGGCCCCCATTGTTGAGGTGTTGGATTATACAGAGCAGGTAACAAAGAAAGGACTGAGTTTAGTCTGTACTCCAGGTAACGACGTGGAGTCAACAACTGCCCTGGTGGGTTCGGGTGCAACGGTGGTGTTGTTCTCAACCGGTTTGGGTACGCCAACGGGTAATCCGGCGACCCCTGTTTTGAAGGTGTCCAGTAATTCGGAGATGTCTAACCGTATGCAGGATATTATTGATTTTGACGCTGGGACAATTATTTCAGGAGTCGATACATTGGATACGGCTGCAGATCGCTTATTGCAACAGATCATAAACGTTGCAAGTGGTACAGCGGCAAAAGCGGAAGTGCTTCAGCAAGATGATTTTATCCCCTGGAGACGAGACTTATCCTTGTAATTTCACACATTATTTTTATTAATTATGAAAGCATTAAAAAGAGATATTAAGCAACCGAATCGCCCAGTTAAGGTGGTTCAATTTGGGGAAGGAAATTTTTTGCGTGCCTTTGTTGATTGGGTGATTCAGCGATTAAATGAGGAAACAGACTTCAATGGCAATGTGGCTGTCGTACAACCTTTACCAGAAGGAATGTTGTCAAAGTTAGCCGAACAAGATGGTCTATACCATGTGATGTTGCAGGGAATCAGCCAAGGCGAGTTGAAGCAGGAAAGTCATTTGATAGATTCATTGTCTGAGTTTTATAACCCTTATCAGGACTTCGATGCATACGAGCATATAGGTACCTACCCTGAGCTTCAGTTTGTATTCTCTAATACGACTGAGGCTGGTATTACCGTGAATGAAAATGATAAAATGAGTGATCAGGCAGCCGTTTCTTTTCCTGGGAAATTAACCCATTTATTGTATCGCAGATATCAAGCTTTTGATGGCGCAAAAGATAAAGGCTTATACATTATTCCTTGTGAATTGATTAATCATAATGGTCAGGCACTTAAAGAAGCCTTATTAAAATATGCTGATTTGTGGGCTTTAGGCGAGGGTTACAAGCGATGGCTGATCTCCGCCAATCATTTTTGTAATACGCTTGTGGATCGGATTGTGCCAGGTTTTCCAAAAGACAATATTGATGCTGTACAGAAAAAAATTGGGTATCAGGATCAGATGGTCGTTGAGGGAGAAATATTCCATTTATGGGTAATTGAAGCTGATGCGGAGGTGCAAACAGCTTTTCCAGCCGATAAAATTGGAGTAAATATGATTTATACTCAAGATCAGCAGCCATATCGTAACCGTAAAGTTCACATCCTTAATGGGGCGCATACAAGCATGGTGCCTGTTGGATTATTGGCGGGTATTTCTACGGTTCAGGGGGCTGTTGAAGATCAGCAGGTAGGTAAATTTATTGTGGATGCTGTCGAGCAGGAGATTATTCCTACTTTGAGCTTACCAAAAGACGAGTTGCTTGAATTTGCTGCTGAGGTAATGGATCGGTTCAGAAACCCATTTGTTAAGCACTACTTGTCAAGCATTGCTTTAAATGCTTTCCCAAAATACAAAACACGGGTATTGCCATGTGTGAAAACTTATTTCGAACAACAGGGCACATTGCCGTATCGTTTGGTTTTGGCTTTGTCCGCTTATATTCACTTGTATAACAGTGAGATCATTACCCTAAAAGATGATGCTTTTGTGATTGATTTATTAGCTAAAGCATGGAAGGCTGATGATATGCAAAGAACTGCTTTTACGGTGTTATCATGCGAGCAAATATGGGGTGAAGACCTAAGCGTAATCGACGGCCTGCTGGATATGGTTAGTTACCAGCTTGAGCTCATTCAAACGAATGGGATCGCAGCAGCGATAAAGGCCCCGGAAGCAGTAAATTAGTTTGAATGTTGGATGATAGATAGTTAAATTTTTCTACTCATTTTAAGAATAAATTGACTACCCCCAGTAATGATGATTACTGGGGGATTTTTTTGGCTAAAATTTTATGCCTTATGGTCAAGAAAAGGATACTTGCAAAATTTTCAAGCATGGTATAATACCTCAAGTTGAGAAAAAAATAGCTTGGATGTTTATCCAAGCTATTTTTGAACGAAAGCTGCTCAGTAAAGATTACAGCTGATATACCTTATTAAGAAGCGCTATAAATTTTGTTCTTCATCTCCACCAATATTGGTTTCCTGATAGCCTTTGCATTGAATCTTGAATGCGTGGGCATATGCCGTTGGGAAATTTTTGGGCTTTTCAATGATGAGTCCTGCTTCTGATCTTTTCCATTTGATTTCTTCCTCACTACCTAACAAAGTAATTCTTTCGATATCATTATTTAAAGCAGTGAAGTTCGTGCTCAAGGTTTGAATTTTAATTTCATCTTTCGGTGTATCCATAACGATTGCATAAAACTCATTGTCATTTTTCTTGGTAAAGCGGATGTCCTTTGCCGTATAGACTAACTTTTTTCGCTCAACTTTATGCCCGCCAACGGGAATCCTTGTTGGGCCTTCACCAAAAACAATCCAAGGTCTTGTTCCATAAATGGCTTCTCCATTAACAGCTAACCAATCGCCCATATTCAAAAGTAATTTCTTCATTACATCAGGGATTGCTCCATTTGGGTTGGGCGGAACATTCAGCAGCATTGTTCCATTTTTCGAAACGATATCAATCAGGATATCGACCAAGGTATTGGGCTCTACAAATTTCGCATTTGAACGATAAAACCATGCTCCTGGGGAGGTGTCAGTAACCCATGGATCTATTTTAATCTGGTTTGGACGACCTCTTTCATAATCACGAATGGCAGTATTTTCAGGAAAGGTAGCTTCTTTGAACATCACGGCGACTTCTTTATTCCATTGCTTTCCTTTATTATAATAATAGGCTAAGAATTTTTTACGGTATTCTTCCTGCATATTTTCAAGCCACCAATCAAACCAAATCACATCAGGTTGATATTTGTCGATATATTCTTTCAATTTTGCCCACCATTCTTTATGGAATCTTTCCGAAGGCATATTGACGTCGTAACCATGAGGTTCTGTATAGAGGTCATAGTCCTCAGGACTGATTTTTTCGCCACTTTGATGAGCAGGAACAAAATATTTCCAAGTGAAGGCATGGTGAAATGAACCCAAGAATTTCATCCCACGTGCTTCAATTTCTTTTTTTAGTTCTCCACTAATATCCTTTTCTCCATAGTTAACCGAATTCCAGCGAGTAACTTTACTATCCCACATGGCAAAGTTGTCGTGATGTATTGCTACTGGGCCACTGAATTTGGCTCCTGATTTGGCAAACAGATCCGCCCATTCTTTGGCATTAAATCCATCGGTCTTGAAATGTTCAATTAAATATTTGTAACCGTAACCTTCTGACGGCTCTCCAAATACTCTTTTGTGATGTAAATAATTGCTCGTCGGTTTAGGTGTACCATCCACATTTTTTGGCAGTTCTCCAGTTTCCCAATTAGGGATACCTTCCTTGCCATACATCATCATACCATGCCAACCCGCCAAATATTCGTTTTTGTCCATATCAACAAAAGCTTGGGATACAGGCCCCCAATGTGCATAAATACCAAATTTAGCATCTTGATACCAGTCGGGTGCTATTTTTACTTTTTCCAATGACTGCCAGTCTTCGGTATAGGTTGAGGTCGGTGCTAAAGAATCTTTAGGAGTTTGCGGTGAGCAAGCTAACAGCAAGGCTAAAGAAGAAAAAGCACAATTTTTAAAAAATGTCATATAAAAAAATTAAATTACTGAATAAAATTATAGGCTACTTTTGTCATTATATAGTTTAAAAACTTCTGAACCAGCCAACAAAAAGGCACCACTGCCATATACTTCGGTTTGATCTGCGGATGATTCTCCAGGGGCAGCACCAATAGGCTGTACAAAAGATAACATCCCGTCCTTATTAATGCATTTACCCAGACCCAGCCAAGCTTTTTTTACCACTGGTTCGTATGTTGCTTTATCTAAGTAGCCATGGTTGATTCCCCAGGCTAAGCCGTAAGTGAAAAATCCACTGCCACTGGTCTCTTTCTGAGGGTAATTTTTGCTGTCAAGTAAACTCATTGCCCACAATCCATTCTTCATTTGCAGCTGCGCTACTTTTGGAGCCATCTCAAGATAAAGCTTCTTAAAGTATTGGTGAGCTTTACTGCCTTCCTCATACTGATCCATAATTAAGCAAAGGCCAGCAAAGACCCACCCATTCCCTCGAGACCAAAATATCTTTTTTCCATTTTTTTCTTTACCAATAAAAGAATTATCACGATAAAATAGATGTTCTTCAGTGTCGAATAAATGTGCTTTTGTTGCTTCATACTCTGACATCATAAATTTAGTATAGGTTTCGTTTTGGGTTACCCGTGCCAATTCCGCTAAAACCGGTGGTGCCATAAACAATGCATCACACCAAGTCCATCGTTGCATATGTTTGTAGTTATCCAAAGTAATAGGTTCCTTACTTGGGTTGGCCATAATCCAATCAAATCTTTTTTGTGTAGGAGCAATCATTTCCTTATCACCATACTTATCATACAACGAAAAGTACATCTGTCCTACCGCAAGATCGTCAGCCATATACTTTCTCCAATGTAGGGTATATTTTTGTTGTTCGGCTACATCTTTCAACCAACGAAAATAAGTATCTGTATCAGCCATTTTTGCATAAGCACTCAAACCAACATAGAAAGCGGCATTGGTCCAGTCACGAGGGTGATGCGCCTTTTCACGGCCAGAATACAGGTCTTTAAAATGAACAATCTGCCAATTGGCCACCTGTTGCATTTGCACCTTGACAGTTTCAGGTTTAATTTTCTTATTAGTAAAACTACTGCCAATAATTAGGCAGAGTACTAAGTTAAATATCAGTGATTTTCGCATATTAGTCGATGGTATAATTGATTTGTGTATTAAAGTCGGTATAGTGGATATACTTTTCATTGGTCATCCAAAACACCACATTTTTATCTCCTTTCTTATAGTTGTGAGGGCAAACAGGGCGGACATTGTCCAGTTTCGAATGCTGTGTTATCGGGAAGACCTCCCAAGTTTTGCCCTTATCATCTGTGATCCGCTTTTCAATTTCAAAAACGCCATTGATTTGGCGAGAAAGGTAAATGACATTGTCCTTGTGGGAATGGAAGGTCATTCCTCCTGAATAGTGTGGTTCTCTTTCATGTCGTCCTTTTGGCGTTTGAGGAAACCACTTACCGGAATTGACTATAAGATGGTCTATCCATTTCTTGCCGTCATATTTAGTATAATGGTACAGATGAGTTTGTTCATTTGGGTATCGGCTATATAAAATTACCGGCCTGCCTTTTTTATCAGAGGTAATGTCTTGAACCCATGCTCGTCCATTGCCCACTTTCTGAGCATCATAAACCAGTGATGCTTCTTTTGGCTCAAATGGAATCTGGTCTAAATCGCATATTTTTTCTCCATTTACTCTGTAAAATGCTCCCTTTTCATAATAGGCATAATAAACAGAATTGAATTTTTCTTTTCGTGGATGACCATCAGTAAAGACGATATGTATCCTTGATTTTCCATCTGAATAGTATCTGACGTAAGGCCGATTGTCGTCATTGAAAGGTTTATTGGTTAAAAATACCTGTGCATCGTTGAAAGTTTTACCATTGTTGTCAGACCACATCATGTTGGGCTTATAGCCTGTCCAGCGCCCGAAACAGAATAGGCGACCGTTTTCTTTTTTTAATTGAATCAAATTGGCATAGGTCACACATTTTCTTGGGTATTGTTCAAATTGCTTTTGGTTGAACACCTCTTTATAATTACGACGCTCATACTGCTTATCTTTCCCCGCTGGCATGGCTTCTATTCTTACATATTTGTCAAAATGTTTGGTGTATCCCATTAACACTTCCTTGTTTTGGAGTTCAATGAAACATGGATTTGCATGATCATCTTTATCCAGTTGAGGGCTTACATTTTGGGTCATCAGTCGTTTGCTGTCCAAGTTCAAAACACCACTGACAATAGAGCCGTCCTTGGTAACCCATCCTGTGGCGATTTCATGGCCATTACTGTGCCTATAAATAGCTCTCGGCGCAGAGAACCAACACCATGCCCCATCAGTGGTAAGGTTGTTGATAGATTGAGCAATCGTATTTTGGCTTAATAGGAGAAATACGAATAATAAGATTTTATCAAATTTTAACATAAGA
The DNA here is from genome assembly GCF_036492425.1 of Persicobacter psychrovividus. Classification (NCBI taxonomy): domain Bacteria; kingdom Pseudomonadati; phylum Bacteroidota; class Cytophagia; order Cytophagales; family Persicobacteraceae; genus Persicobacter; species Persicobacter psychrovividus. Next base: position 130,005 of record NZ_AP025300.1, on the reverse strand, counting down.
AAAGTAAGTCTAAAAAATTTAACAGCAAGCTATAAAGATGGGTCATCTACTTGCTTGAAATACATTACTTTGAATTACTGTAAATTAAGCAACAATCTTTGTGTTGGTTGAGTAAAAATCGAAAGAATAGCAGGTAAGATAAATTGTATCGTTATATGTATTAAATTTTTATTCTTAGCATACTTTTGTCCCGCAAACAGATAGAGGAATTATTTTTTACCCCCTATTAAATAGTAAAAAATTTTCTATTGCTATTCCTCCTCATGTTCAAAACAAGCACATAAACAAATTATTTAATTTTTGATAATAATTCCTCCCTTTAATTGTAGGTTATTTTAACCGTATAGTTATCAAAAAATATATGAAATTCATCATAAGCAAAATAAAATAGATGAACATCTAAATAATTTTTATTAATAAAAACTCTACAATATGAATTTCAAGAATTTTTTTGCGGTAATCGCGATCATGTTGGGAACCATGACGGCAGTAGTTGCTGAAAATCAAAATGACCCGCTTTTTGCTGGTGGTACTGGCTTGCCAAGTGACCCCCATATTATTACCACACCTCAACATTTATTAAATTTAATGGATGGGGGTGAGGACTTTACATTATGGACTCGTACCTACCGGTTGGATGCCGATTTGGATATGACAGGCTTGGTGTGTACACCTATTGGCCTTCAGTTTACGGATAATTCTATAGGAGCGGGGGGAAAAGTACACTTTAAAGGGGCTTTTGATGGTAATGGGCACGTGATTAAAAATATGACCATTACACCACGAGAAGGACAAACTGATTTTCATTTAGGATTTATTGGATTAGCAGGTAAAGTAGCTGAGGTTTCTGATGGTGAAGTTAAGAACCTTGGATTGATCAATTTAATTGTTGACGGAATGAAGCCCGAAGGTGGTTGGCTTATTGAACGGGTAGGTGGATTTTTTGGTCTATGTGAGTGGGGTTATTCTTTATCAAATTGTTATATCGACGGTGGGGAAGTAAAAGGTACGACAGCTGGTGGTATTGGTGGTTGGGTTAGAGGTGGCGTAATCAAAGACTTCTATGCGAAAGATTTGAATGTTCATTCTCGATGGGCACAGGCTGGACTGATTGCCGTAGCGGATTCAGATGCTGATATTTCGAATTTAGCCTTTTATGGAACGACTTCTACGAATGCAACAGCTTGTGTTCATGATTTGAGATCAGGTACGGTGACTAATTCTTATTATAAGGATGGTAGTGGTGCAGATGATCCAAATTCAACTAAACTAACAGAAGCAGAACTAAAAGCAGAAGCGAGCTTCACTGGTTTTGATTTTACGAACACATGGATAATGGGGGATGAATTTCCTATCCTACGTCGTATGATTGATATTCAAATTGTGGTGAACGATGTGAATGATTTACCTGTCGAAAATGCTGTTGTTTCATTCGAAGGGACTGATTACAATACTGATGCGGATGGTATTGCCAAAGTTGGTCAGCATGAAATGGGTACTTATAGTTATTCTGTTACTAAGGCTGATTACCAAAACTTGCAAGCAACAGGTACATTTGTCAGTCAATTGTCATCGACCGTTGTATTGGAGGAAATTGAAAAATTCATGTTAACCTTCAATGTTACAGACCCAGCGGAGCAGGCTATTGATGGAGCAACTATAATGATTGGAAATCAAACTGAAATTACGGATATCAACGGAGCCGCGGTATTTAATTTGCCTGCCGGAGATTATGAAGCAGAGGTTAGTGCAGAAGGTTTCATTGCTCAAACAGTGATGTGTACAATCACCGATATGGATCAGGTGAAGAATGTTACTTTGGAGGTTCAACCAAAGACCTATACTGCTAACATAACGGTTACTGATGGTACTGATCCGATTGAAGGCGCTTCAGTGATGATAGGCGAAATGTCAAAAATGACCGATGCCGAGGGTAAAGTTTCTTTCGATATGTTAGAAGCTGGCGATTATCAATTGATGGTTTCTAATGAAGGTTTTGTTGATCAAACCGTTGATTTTTCAGTTGTAGGCACAGATGTACACCTAATGGTTGAGTTAATGCCAATTCCTACTTATTCAGCAATGATTACAGTTACTGATGGTACTGATCCGATTGAAGGCGCTTCAGTGATGATAGGTGAAATGTCAAAAATGACCGATGCCGAGGGTAAAGTTTCTTTCAATATGTTAGAAGCAGGCGACTATCAAGCAAAGGTTAGCATGGAAGATTATATCGATCAAACTTTTGTTTTTACGATAGTTGACAAGGATGTAACGCAGACAGTGGAATTGGTTGCTGTCCCTAAATATAGCTTGACAATTTCAGTGACAGATGGTACTGATGCAATTGAAGGAGCAGAGGTGATGTTGGGAGATCAAACGAAGACTACTGATGTTGATGGCAATGTAGAATTCCCTGATCTGAAGGCTGGTGATTATGATGTGGTGGTTGAGGCAGAGGGTTATATTGGTTCATCTTATAGCTTGAAGGTGGTAGATCAAGACGTAACGCATACCTTTACTTTAGAAGCAGAAGGTGCTTTGTCTGCAATTGATAAGAAGATTCGTCTGTATCCTAACCCAGTTCAAGAGCAGTTTGTGGTTCAAGGCTTGGATGCTGATTCACAAATCGTAGTATATTCTGTTATTGGCAATAAAGTTGATGTTGCTGTCATCCGTACGGGGTCAGAAGCTCAAATTTCAGTAAGTGGACTGCCAGCGGGTGCTTACCTCGTCAATATCGATGGACAGGTAGAGCGAGTGGTGAAGCTTTAATGGATCAAATAGCTTTTTTATAGCTAACAAAAATTTGAAATTCAGACCTGCAAATCTGTATATAGCCAATGCGCCTAATGGAGCATTGGCTTTTTTTAATAACCTGTTGGCGGTGATGGGTCGGATTTCGCCTTCGACCAACAGCCACCATTACCTTATTTCTGATTTTAGAGGGCTGATTCTTGAATGGAAAAATGAAAAAAAACTGACCTTGATAAGGTATTTGTAAGGGTGATATATTTTTGAGGGGATAAAAAACCGGATAGATAGGGGGGGAATCTTTGTATTAATCATTTTAATCTCTCTATTTATAATACCCCGAAAGCGTACTACCTTTTTTTCTTTCCTTGGTGTTTGTTTGATCTACATTGCTACCGAAATCAATTTTTAACAGCATTTCAATCTATGATGAATATTTTTTTTAGAGCTTTGGTGGTGGCGTTGGCTGTTAGCTCATGTAACATCAAAAAGGATAAGACTCCGAAGCAGAGTAATAAGGAGAAATTTGAGGCCAATTGGGAGTCTTTAAAAAAGTATGAGGTCCCTGAATGGTTTCAAGATGCCAAATTAGGAATTTTCATTCACTGGGGGCCATATTCAGTGCCGGAATTCGGTTCGGAGTGGTATCCTCGATGGATGTACATGTCTGAAAAAACATATAGTCCTTCGGGGGAAATCGAAAAAGAAGGACCTAACTGGGTTTATAATCACCATGTTAAAAAATATGGTGGCCCTGAAAAATTTGGCTATAAGGATTTCATTCCTGAATTTAAGGCTGAAAAGTTTGACGCAAAGGAATGGATTAGCTTATTCAAAGCGTCTGGAGCCAAGTATATTGTGCCGGTAGCAGAGCACCATGATGGTTTTGCAATGTATCAGTCATCCTTAACGCGATGGAATGCGGTTGATATGGGGCCAAAAAAAGATGTTTTGGGGTTGTTGAGTAAGGAGGCGCATAGACAAGGGTTGAAAATTGGTGCTTCGTCTCATTACGCATTTAACTGGAACTATTTCACCCATAAAGAAGGCTTTGACACTTCGGATCCTCAATATGCTGACCTGTATGCTCGTCCACATGATTTTTATGCGCCAGCGGATAAGGAGTTTTTGGAAATGTGGTGGGCAAGAACCAAGGAAATTATTGATAGATATGAACCAGATGTGTTATGGTTTGATTTTTATATGGATCGACCAGAGTTTACAGCTTATCATCCCAAATTAGCAGCATACTATTACAATAAAGGGATTGATTGGGGAAAAGATGTCGTTTTGCAATCCAAGAATTTTGATATGGTAACCTTCCCGGAGGGCACCAATGTGTATGACCTTGAAAGGGGTAAAATGGCTGATATTAGAAAGCTTCCTTGGCAAACGGATACTTCAATCGGTAAGAATTCTTGGTGTCATGTGGAAAACTGGGAGTCCAAAACACCTAATACGATCATCGATGATTTGATTGATATTGTCAGTAAAAATGGCTGTCTATTGCTAAATGTGGGACCAAAGGCAGATGGGACTATTCCTGAAGATCAAGTGGCAGTATTGAGAGAATTGGGCAGTTGGTTAAAAATTAATGGAGAAGCTATTTATGGTTCAAGGCCATGGAAAATGTTTGGTGAAGGCCCTACCCATGTGGCCACAGGTCATCACACCGAAGGTACAAATGAAGAGTTAACCGCTAAGGACTTTCGGTTTACTTCAAAAGATGGCTTGCTTTATGCTATTGCCATGGACTGGCCTGAAGATCGTCAAGTATTGATACCAGCATTAAAAATTGGTGCGGAACATTTAAGCTCAGCAGTTAAATCTGTGAGCTTGTTGGGCACTCAAAAGAAAGTGGACTGGAAACAAACCGAGGAAGGTCTGATGATTCAACTTCCTGAAATGGAACCGATGCAATATGCTATTACTTTTAAGATCCAGACAGAGGATAAAGTATTAGCTTTCAATCAATTTTAAATAGCATCGAATAGATTTAAGAATTAATGTCCTTAAGCCTTAACAACATATGAATCAATACTTTTCAAGTATTGGATCAATAAAACAATCACAATTATGTGCTTAACTTTTAAGTATTTCCTTAAAGGTTAGGCCTAATTTTAGCTTTTTAATCTATGAAAAGATCAATTTTACTTTTTGTTACATGCTTAATTTCAGCGGCAGCATGGGCGCAGAACCCATTGGTGACGCACATGTTTACGGCAGATCCAACAGCAAGGGTCTTTGATGGTAAGCTTTATGTTTACCCTTCTCATGATGTAGTGCCACCCAAGGGTTTTGATGCGCCAAGGTTTTGTATGCCTGACTATCATATTTTTTCTTTAGAGAATGGAGCCACTTGGAAAGATCATGGGCGTGTTTTAGATCAAAATGAGGTGCCATGGGGAGAGAAAAATGGATATGGCATGTGGGCACCAGATTGTGTTAAAAAAGGAGATAAGTATTATTATTTCTTTCCTTCAAAACCCAAAGATGGTTCATCATTTCGTCGTATCGGTGTAGGGGTGTCTGACTCACCAACAGGTCCATTTAAGTGGGAAAAAAACTATATAAAAGGGGTTAATGGAATTGACCCAGGTGTCTTGATTGATGAAAATGATGCCTATTTATATTTTGGGGGTGGCCATGAGTTGATGGTCTGTAAGTTAAAGGACAATATGGTTGAGGTTGACTCAACTCCTATCAAGGTGGAAGGGCTGCCCGGGGGGTATAAAGAGGCAGCCTTCCCCTTGAAACACAATGGGCTGTATTATTTGACCTTTGCTCATGTATTTGCTGATGAGGGGTACACCATTGGTTACGCAACAGCGGATAATCCTTTTGGTCCATTTCAATACCGAGGTAAAATCATGGATAATATCAATACCGGAACGAATCACCATTCCATTGTAAATTATAAGGGGGATTGGATTTTATTCTATCATTATTGGGATTTGTCTGGATTCAATAAGTTACGATCTATGCGCGCCGATTATATGACCTTCAAAGAAGATGGGACGATCAAAAAGGTAGTACCAACCTTAAGGGGGATAGGAACACCAACTTTAGGAGATACTATTCAGGTTGATCGCCATAATGGCATTCATCATGCTAAAGTAGAGATGGTAAGTGGGAATGAGCCTGCCGGATGGATGGTTACTGAAACGAAGATGATGAGCCATGTGCGTTTTAATCGGGTAGATTTTGGAACCGGAAAAGCCAATAAGATGAGCGCAAGAATCGCCTGTGGCCAACGGGTGGGTAATTTTGAAATTCGACTCGGGCACCCAAAAGGAGAGCTTATTGCTGATTTTTCTGTGGAACATACTGGTGGGTGGAATCAATGGATGACACTCAATACACCGATGAAACCTGTGAAGGGGGTGCATGATATTGTTGTGGTATTCAAGGGTGAGTGGGGGTCCGATAAGGTAGTGAACCTAAACTGGTTGTTGATGAGTGATGATCCAAATTTTGAACAATTGTAGTGAATTGATGGATCATAACTAATTTGTGAAATTTGCTTGATGAAGAGTATGAGTGATCAGAAAATTTTATTTCTGATCACCGGTACTTTCTCCGAGATGAACGGTTAGATGATCCAAATATTTGAAGTTCTGATAATTACACCTGCTAAATATAAACATCTACTTATATGCGCTTTTGATATTTATCATCCCTAATTATGTAGTTACGAATAAATGAATTATTTTTCTAATCTATTTTTTTAGGGTTGATGAGTACTCGTTTATAGCAAACATCAAATTACGGATCCTTATGATTATCCAAGCCTTCCATTAAGGGTGAAAAAATTTCTACCCGGAATTTTTTTTAATCGCCCCCATAATGGAGCTAAAGATTTTTCTAAATCCACTGATGTTGCCTTTTAATTTGTAGTATCATTTATTTTTTAAAGTTTAAACCTATGATAAACCGAAACTCTCAATCTGGTTGGGGAGGTTTGAAGTATTGCATCATGTTGTTAATACTATTTTTTTTCTCCTTTACTGGGTATGGACAATCCCACATTATCAGTGGAAATGTCGTCTCTGCTATTGATAACGAGCCCTTGCCTGGGGTGAACATCGTTATTCAGAACACAACCAACGGTACGATGACCGATTTTGACGGGAAGTACCAACTCAATGCAGGCGCTACAGATGTGCTGGTGTTTACGGCCATTGGCTACAAAGATCAGCTCATTAAAGTGGGTAATCAATCGATGATTAACATCAAAATGGAAGAAGATGTTACGGCCTTGGAAGAGGTGGTGGTGATTGGTTATGGAAAACAAAATGTCAAAGAGCTTTCAGGTGCGGTAACGCGTGTTAAATCTGATGAGTTGACAAAAATTTCTACTGCCGACATCGGTACCGCCCTACAAGGTCAAATTGCTGGGGTTAACGTACAGGCAAGTTCTGGTGCGCCAGGTGCGGCCTCAAATATTCAGATTCGTGGGGTAAGTTCCATTACAGGATCAAGTCAGCCCTTATTCGTTGTTGATGGTATTCCTCAGGATTCTGATCCTCGATTAAGTAATAATGAGATTGAATCGATTGATGTATTGAAAGATGCAGCCTCTGCGGCGATCTATGGTACACGTGGTGCCGGTGGGGTAATTTTGATTACCACTAAAGGTGGTAAGGCTGGAAAGATGAAAGTGTCAATTGACAGCTATTATGGTCAGCAAAATATCACCTCAGGGATGCCTTTGCTCAACTTTGAAGATTACTTATATAATTATATGACCTTCCGTACAATGAATAATTATACGGATTTGGATAACACCTGGACTCCGCTTGATTTGAATAAGAACGATTTTACGAATTCAAGTAATATCATGGATGTTGTTCAGAATAATGGAGCATCAATTCAGAATCACAGTATTAATGTATCAGGAGGTAAAGATGATTTGACTTATAGTATTGTAGGTTCCTTCTTTTCTCAAGATGGTGTTTTAATTAATTCTGGATATGATCGATATAATATCCGAAGCAATACCAAATACAAAAAAGGAAGATGGGATCTTCATTTTGGTTTAGGTATGCGTGTAGAAGAGCAAAGTTATGCCGCTTGGAATTTACTTTATGACGCCTACAGATACAAACCGTATCAACCTATGTTAGATCCGAATGCGGATAATAGTACGGGTGCGGGAGATCAATCTGATGCTGTGGTTTTAGGGAATATGCTATATAAACTAAAACAATCAGATGTACGTAACGGAGATCAATTCAATGCCAATTTTACAGCTACTTATACCATTGCAAAGGGGCTTACATTTACATCTCGTATGGGCGGCAGTTACACGAATAACACCCGTATCAGAATGAACCCCCCATTTGAAATTTATGATACTGATGGCAACATATTTACTCATCCGAACTTTAGATCTCAAATCAGAAATACCTCTGATAGAGGGACGGCCTTTACTATGGAGACGGGGTTGAACTATGTGAAAAAGATTAATGGTCATACTTTTAAATTGTTAGGGGTATTTTCTACAGAGAAATATTCTTTTGCTCAATTTTGGGCAGAAAGGAAAGACTTGGTTTCAGGAGAAATCCCCGTAATTGGTGGTGGAACCTCTGAACCAAATGCAGGCTCAGGGATTAATTGGGCTCAGAACCGCACCAATACGTTGGTCGGTATGTTGAGTAGATTCCAATATAATTATAAGGGTAAATACATGTTCAGTGCGAGTATTCGACGAGATGGCTCTTCAAGATTTACCCCTGAAAATCGTTGGGGTATATTCCCATCAGCGTCTGCTGCATGGAACGTTTCGGATGAAGAGTTCTGGAAGCCGATTTCGTCATTTGCTAATTCGTTTAAAATTCGTGCAAGTATCGGTACCACAGGTAATCAAAATTTTGGTGATTACAGCTACGCTCCTACAATCGGTATCGGACATGATTACCCATTTGGGCCTGAAGGTAATGGCGGTTTAGGACTTGGAATGATTCAGGAAGGTTATGCTAACCCTAAAGTGAAATGGGAAACCACACAGCAATCCAATTTAGGTTTGGATTTTGGTTTCTTAAACAACCGATTAACATTTACGGCAGATTTCTATCAAACAGATAAGAGAGACATGCTTTTTCCTTTATTGTTGCCTACATCAACGGGTGCAGGACAGAACCAGAGCGTGATTCTGAATGTAGGAAACATGACCAATAATGGTATTGAGCTTGCCCTTGGCTGGCGACATGTTGGATCTGTGAGATGGGGGATCAATGGTACTTTCACCAAAAATGTCAACCGTATTACCAAGATGTCTGGAGCAACAGAAATCTCTTATTTCAATGATGGGTATGCGGTAAACATAAGTGGAAATAGAGATAAAATCACGGCTATTCGTGAAGGTTATGAAGCTGGGGCTTTCTTTGTTATGCCAACTCAGGGTATTATTAATACGGAAGCAAAATTAGCAGCTTACCAAGAAATTATGCCTAATGCCCGGATGGGGGATTTGATTTATGTGGATAGCAATGAGGATGGCATCATTGATGAAAAAGATCGTGTGTATGGCGGTAGTGGAATGCCTGATTTCGAGTTAGGTCTGAATGCCAATGTAGAATGGAAAGGGTTTGACCTGTCGATGGCTTGGTACGCTTCTGTTGGTAATGATGTGATTAATGGATCAAGAATGTATGCGTTCATGTATGGCACCCATCAAGATCTTCTGCAGCAGTATTCTACAGAACACCAAGAAGGTATTTACCCTACCTCAAGAGGAAATAGCCATATGAACTATCGTGGTTGGTCAGACATATGGGTTGAGGATGGCTCTTTCTTAAGGTTGCGAAATATCACCTTTGGCTATACCTTACCTATAAAGGCCTTGCAGAAAGTAGGGGTTGCTAAGTTGAGGCTTTATGTAGCAGCGGATAACCCGATCACTATTACAAAGTATCAAGGATTTGATCCAGAGGTCGGAGGTAATGGCTTGGCTACTCGTGGTATTGACCGAGGTAACTTCCCGATTGCAAGACAGTTTAGAGGGGGTGTACAATTGAATTTTTAATTTTTTAAGATGACGATCATGAAAAGAAATATTGTCAGATATATCCTATGCCTCTTGTTCGTGATTCCCATGACAGGTTGTGAGGATTTTTTAACCCAGGTCAATCCCAATGAGATCTCGACAGATAACTACTGGAGGAACCTTAGGGAGTGTGAAAGTGGGTTGATTGCAGTTTATAATCAACTTCGAAATACGGGTATGATGGCGGTAGGCGCTGAAACCAACCGTAGTGATTTAGCTTATCCTGGTTACGGAAGGCCGAACGCAACAAATGAATATTACCTACAAACATTTACTGATGGCTCTGCCGCTGTTAATGGAAAGTGGGATGCTCTTTATAAAGGAATTTTTCGTGCTAATCAGGTCATCCGAGGACTTAATGGTATTGAAGATGACATGATTACGGATGATGATGTTGAAAAATGGCATATATTGATGGCTGAAGCTCGTTTCTTTCGGGGCTTATTCCATTTTTATGCACATTCTACCTTTAATTTTGGAAAGATAATCATCTATGATTTTGTGCCAGAGGAGGAAAAAGAGTTCTACCAGCCACTAAGTTCGTCCGAGGATGTGAAGGCATTTTTCAGAGCGGATTTAGAATATGCCAGGGAATACTTACCGCTGTACCGAACAGAATACAAAGATGATGGGACACCATCAGATCCGCAAATGGCGGGTCGTATTGCCAAAGGGGCGGCTACATCAATTTTGGGAACGAGTTATCTGTATGAGGAGGATTTTGATAAAGCAGCAAAGTACTTTGAAGAAGTACTCGAGAGTGGTGTGTACCAATTAGCGCATGTGAGTGAGAACAGTACGTCACATGGGGAATTTAATCAGGAATCGATATTGGAGATTGCCTATGACTTGACGTACAAAATTGAAGAGTCACCATGGTCACCAAAAAGCACCAAAAACACTTATGCCGCTGAGTTTAGTCCTGTTGGGGGATGGAGAGCAAGCCTTCCAAGTTGTTGGTTGATTATGGCTTTCAGAGAAGATGCACCTGACCCAACAGATTCAAGAAATATAATTACATATATGGGGGAGGACCCTTCCACCGGCGAGCCAATTGAATTGAATCGTGTAAGAGATTATTCTCTTAGAACCTCCTATTCCCTTGCGCTTGTTGACGATCGAGATCTTCCTTATTATAACGCTACGACAGCGCAGGCGGCAGGATTTAATAATTTAGAAACTGGCTATTTTAGAAAGTTCACCAATTGGGATATTACTGAGAACGAAACCAGTCTAAATCAGCAATCTGGTATCAATTATAGGTTATTGCGTTTGGCCGACATCTACCTGATGTACGCTGAAGCATTAATCAAAGGAGGTAACGGAGGTGATGTTGCTAAGGCGATCGAATACATTAATGAAGTTAGGTATCGTTCTGCTTTGATATTATTAGGGACCGCTCCGGATGTTAACCACCCAGGTTCTTCATTTGACGGGATTACGTACAATGCAAAATCTTTAATGGATCATCTGATGTATAAAGAACGACCATTGGAGCTTTGTTTGGAGGGGTATGCTATTCGTCAAATAGATATGCGCCGTTGGGGAATCACTAAAAGAAGGTTTGAAGATTTATCAAAACAGATATATCACGGAGAAAATTATGAATTTATCGATCAAGATGGTGCGGTTCAGACCCGTTGGGGATCTGTTCTGACGGAAGGTCCAAATTCTGGATTTCCTGAGAAAAATATGATCGATTTTCAGGAGGCAGCGACGAATTATAACGAAAGGATGCACTCTTATTTTCCAATTCCAAATAGTGAGACTACTGCTAACCCAAATCTTTAAGCAAAATGAGAAATTTAAAAATAACTTTGATTTTACTCCTTGCTACAATGATTTACGGATGTCAGCAAGAGGTTATTGAGCCACGCATGAGTGACGCAAGATGGTACAGCTCCATCACCCGGGGCGGAAATGGCATTAGTTTAGGCCAATATGTCTCTTTTTCAAATTTGTCGCAAGGGCAGTTCGATGACCATTGGAAAATTCCCGATTCTGTTGGGATATATTTATTGAGTGGGCCTATTACCAACAATGATAAAGACTATACCAAATTTATCCGTGAAGATCAGGATCATATGACCTCGGATCTCACCGTTCACTTGCTATTCACGGAGCCAGGTTTGCATACAGTTGAATTGTATAATTCATTCAATGATTCAGTGACTTATAAAGGGAATGATACTATTCCAGCCATTAGTGAAGATGGGATTTGGAAAATTAAGCAATCTTATGTAGTCGATGTATATGATAGCCTCCAGTCAGCAGTAGAAATCTACAAAGAAGGGGTAAAGTTATATGCTTTCTCTGCAGATGAGTTAAATAATTTAGCAGATTCTACCGAATGGCCGGTAATAGAATTGGAAGCAGGGGAGGTGTTGACCTATGTAGATTCAACGACCATTGGGCGCCCTACGGGTAGAGCCTGGTTACTTGAAGGAGCTTCCCAGGCTACCCCAGGAGGTATATCAAACCCTGCAGGATATTATCGATTAGGTAGATTTAAATCTTCTATCAACTCTACTCGATCTGGTGAAAGTATTCCAGGAGGTTATGGTATCAGACAATTACCTGTTTTTGTTGAGGTATTTAAATCTACCCTTCCTTTTGAAATGGTAGGGTCACCAAAAGAGCTTAGAAATCAAATCATTCAGATTGAGACCAATGGAGAAATGCAGCCATTCTTCAATGAAGAAGATAATTTTGAAGTTCATGTGATCAACAAGGATGCCGGTTTTGATAAGGTCGTGCCTGTAAAGACTGCCAAAATCAGTGCAGAAGGTGGAAATATTATCGAGTTGGAATTGACAGAAGAAATTTACAATAGTGACGTGATTACAGTAAGCTATTCTGGTGGAAATATTTTATCCTTGGATGAAAGGGAATTCAATGATTTTGAGCCAACGAATGTGACGATGTTTGTCGTTGATTTATTCGCAGATAAAGACATCTTTGGCTTTGAGTCTGGAGGTTTTGAAAGCAGCGGTTGGGCGTTAGATGCCGTCGCGGGTGCAGTGTCAGACGCTAAAGTTGTAAGTGCTTCATCTGCACCTGAAGGTTTAGATGAGGATAACAAGTTTGTGTTGAATGTAACTGTCGATGAAGGGCAAATTAAATTTGATAACGAGGCTGCCCAAGGAGCTATGATTAAAGACGTTTTCTATACCTTTAGCTACAAGTATTATAGAGGGCCGGATAATCCATGTTTGGCTGAAATGACGCCCCGATTATTGCCTTGGGATGGAGTCAAACCTTTTTGGACAAATCTTCCAGATAAGAGTGGTTGGGCGACTTATACAAATACCTTTAAGTATGACAAAGATAATGCAGACCGCTATTTATTTATACAGGCTATTAAGAAGGGTGACTGTGATGCACAGTTAAACTTTTACCTTGATGATTTTAGTCTAACGGTTTATGAACCAAGACCATAAATACTGAACTTATGAAAAAAATACGAAATATATTAATGGTCATCATTGCCACCTTGGCAATGGCCTGCGAAAAGGAGGATCTTCGACCGGATCTGAATAAAGTTCCAGTTTATAGCATTTATGAGACAGGTCATAAGGCTTATGAAATGATTAACTTTTATCATGACCAACCCCTTGTTATTAACTGGGAGGCCAATAGGCAAGTGACCGCTTTTGATCAAATTGACTTCTCTGATAATACAGATGAGGAAAAATATGACTTTGTCTCGGTGTCGGAAAAAAATGAGGAGATTCTGGATGATATGGGCGAGCCAACTGAACAAACCTATATTTATACTCATAAAGTGACAGGGGATAAAATTACAGGAAAAGGACAGACTGAAATCATCATGGAATATCCTGATGGGACATCCTCCTCCGTTAAGATTAATTGCTCCATCAAAGAGATGTTAGTATATAACTAAGACAAGGATTACCTGTCGAAAATATTTATGGTTAGTGAATTACACTCCGCATAGAAAGCTTCGAAGGAAGTTTTCGGGTGGGTAAATGGACCATTTTTCAAAATATTCGACAGATAAAAATAAGACGCATAAATAATAAGAAAAGCTAAGTAAATATTTAGCTTTTCTTTTTTTTTTACTTAAGGAGAGATTTATTCATATTTTTTATTGGTTAGCCAAAGACAAATTGTTGGTGCATTGCTCTAATAGTAACAATTTATTCATATATTGATAATGTATTTTTTAGAAACTTTATTGTATTTTTTATGATTAAACATTTACTCTGTCTGGTGGTATTCACCATTTTATCTCTTCATGTTTTTGCTGATTTTAGGCATTTATCTACTAAAAATGGATTATCCCAAAATGATATTAATTGTGTTTTTCAGGATAGTAAAGGCTTCGTGTGGGTAGGAACGCATGATGGCTTAAACAGATTTGATGGTTTATCAATAGAAGTGTTTCACCCAACCGATAAGCCCTATTCGATCAAGTCAAATTTACCATATACAATTATTGAGGACAAAAGGGGTTATTTATGGATTGGTTCAAGCGATTTGGGTATTTCCAGGTATGATCCAAGATCACAGCAATTCGTTAATTTTTATAATGATAAGCCAAGGCATTTGTTAACCAGTAATAGAGTTACCAACCTTACATTTGATAAGCAAGGTAACTTATGGGTTGGTACTGTTGATGGCTTAAATAAAATTGAAGCTGAATCTCTTTATGGGGAGGAGAAGGACCTTAAAATCCAACAATTTTATTATAACCCGCACAATCCAACAAGTTTACATTCCTCGAATATTAAAAGTATTTATTGTGACAAATATGGCAAAATTTGGGTAGGTTCTGCTGCAGGGCTACAACGATTTATTCCTAATGAACAAAACGGAATGGGAGCATTCGAATCCTTTGAGAATATCCCCAATATTGAAGTATTAGGAATAATTGAAGGAAATAATAGAATTATCATGTTTAATAATTCAGGAGTTTTTTGGTTTGACCCTAATACAGATAGGCCTTATGAAAAAATCTCGGATCTTACGGGCATAAGAGCGCTTATTTTCTCAGCGAGTAAGGAGATCTGGGTAGGGACGGTCAATGGTTTATATCAATGCACGATGAACCGACAGCTGGGAAAACTTGAGGTAAAGGAACACTTTAAGCATGATGTTTTTAAACAAAACAGTATCAGCACGAATGTTATTCGATTTTTGACCGAAGACCAGAATGGAAATATTTGGGTAGGAACCAATGGCGGAGGTATAAATTTTTATAACCCTCATCAAAAGAAATTTCATCAATTCACGAAAAACACAAATGATAAATCGCTAAATATCAGTAAAGTAAAAAGTTTGTACGAGGATAGGAATGGGAATTTATGGGTTGGGCTTGATGGAATGGGCATTGACTTTTTGGAGCGAAAATATTTTTTAGACAATAATTATGATCATTTCATTCACCTGGTCGAGGGTGAGGAAGTTGCCTCGCAGAGGGTTGCCTATGATATCTGTGAATGGAAGAACAAAGTGTATATAGGCTGTGGGTATCCAAAGAAATTGATGGTTTTTGAGAAAGGTATCCCAACTCAAAAACAGCTCGATCAACAACAAAAGCGGAAGGACATCACCAACGCTATTTTTTGCCTAAAGAATGATGGCGATTCAATTTTGTGGATGGGGAGTTATGATGGTGGTTTGTATCGACAAACCATGCAAGCAAATGGTGAAATCAAAATAGATAATTTTGTCAATGGCTCTAAAGATAAGCATCAGTTAGCATCAAAAATTGTTCGATCGATAGCCGTTGATAAAAAGGGTAATCTGTTAATTGGAACCGATCTGGGCTTAAGAATTTTGCCCAAAAGTGAGAAACTT
The DNA here is from genome assembly GCF_036492425.1 of Persicobacter psychrovividus. Taxonomy (NCBI): domain Bacteria; kingdom Pseudomonadati; phylum Bacteroidota; class Cytophagia; order Cytophagales; family Persicobacteraceae; genus Persicobacter; species Persicobacter psychrovividus. The sequence continues at coordinate 114,380 of NZ_AP025300.1, read as the reverse complement.
AGTGATCAGCCAAAGTTTGAGTATGTGTCGATGCTGCCTGCCAAAGAAAGCCACTATATCTTAAGTACTTATGTTGATTCAGAGAATAATTATTGGATTGGCACCTTAGGAAAAGGGCTTTTTAAAGTTCAGCTTGGAAAGGGGCAAAGTAGGGGTGGAAAATTTGAGGTTAGCCAAATTGGGAAAAATTCACTGTCGAATAATGTCATTAAAGCCATAGTAGAAGATAACTACGGAAATATTTGGGTGAGTACAAACAAAGGCCTGAATAGTATTGATATGGAATCGTTTGACACTCGGATATTTTCTTACGGTGAAGGCCTACAAGATAACGAATTCTCTGAAAATGCAGCCCTTAAGCAGGCTAATGGTAGGCTAATGTTCGGAGGAGTTAATGGTGTGAACTATTTTTTTCCACATGAAATTGTAGAGGATAGAACCACCGCTCCGATACAGTTTACTAATTTATATGTAAATAATACTTTAATTCAACCTCAAAAAAGTTATAGAGGAGGAGTGATTTTACAAAAATCTATTACCTACTCTCGAGAGATCACCCTTAACTACTATCAAAATAACTTTTCTATTGATTTTGCTTGTTTACATTTTGGATCTCCGGAAAACAACGTCTATAAGTATTTTCTTGAAGGCTTTGACGATCAATGGTCAAAACTTCAAGGACAAAACAGAACCATTAGGTACACCAATTTACCTTCTGGGGAATATACCCTTAGGTTGAAAGGGGCAAATTACGATGGGATCATGCAGGATGAGGATCGAACACTTAAAATTACCGTACTGAAGCCGTGGTGGTACAGTCATTGGGCAGTTAGTGTTTACATTATTCTGGGACTGATCATCTTATGGTTTGCCTCCCGTTTTACCATTATTTCGGCACAGAAGAAGCAACAATTAATCATGGATCATTTTGAGCGAGAAAAATTGGAGGAATTGAGTCAGCTTAAAATGATGTTTTTTACCAATATATCGCATGAGTTGCGAACGCCTCTGACGCTGATTCATGGACCATTGCAAAAGATGCTAAATATGGCTAAGGGCAATGGTCAGCAGGTCGATGACCTGCAGCTTATCTCCAAAAATGTCAATTACTTGATGCGTCTAATTAATCAGCTGATGGATTTCCGTAAGGTTGAAAATGGGAAAATGGATTTGAAGGTTCGGGTTTATGATTGGCACTTTGTTACGCATCAAGCCTTGTTGTCATTTCAGGAATTAGCTGATCAAAAAAAGATAAGCATCAGTTTTCATTCAGACCAAAAAAATATCTTAGGATGGATGGATCTGGATAAATATGAAAAGATTCTTTATAACTTATTATCGAACGCTTTTAAATTTACCGAAGCATCTGGTCAGGTTAAGGTAACGGTTGGATTGAAGCAACACGAAAATATAAAAGGTGTTTGTGTACAGGTTACAGATACAGGTTGTGGTATTCCACAAGACCAGCAACCATTAATTTTTGAGCGTTTTTATCAGGTCAATACCCTGGGAAATGTAAAGAAGCGAGGAACAGGTATTGGCTTATCTTTCAGTAAATCATTGGTGGAATTGCATCATGGTACAATTGATCTTGAGAGTAAAATCGGGGAGGGAAGTACCTTTGTCTTATGGTTTCCTTTAGAAAAAGAAGCCTATGATGAGGACGAAATTATCGCCACCCTTGATCAAGATCAGAAGGACGAGTACTATCTGGCTGAGGAGGAAAATGAGGAAATTGGGTATGTGGAAACCCGTGGTAGAAAGCGTAAAATCCCCAAGGTACTTATCGTAGAAGATAATCCCGATATTCGTAAATTTATCGTGGAAAGCTTAAAAGAAAACCATTATCTTTATGAGGCTGAAAATGGTAAAGAAGCCCTTGAGGTCATAAAAACCTCGAATCCTGATATTATTATTTCAGACATCATGATGCCAGAGATGGATGGCTATGAATTGGTGAAAGCTGTTCGAAATGATATAGATTATTGTCATTTGCCGATTATATTATTGACCGCCAAAACAGAGGTCAAAGATCAGATTCATGGTTTCGAAAATGGTGCTGATGCCTTTGTGTCCAAACCGTTTAATCCAGAGGTATTAATCGCAAGGATTCATTCTTTGGTGAATGGCCGCCAAGTGATGCAAAAGAAATTCCGAAAGGGGGTTGATGTTTCACCAAGTGAAGTAACGACAACCTCGATGGATGAGAAATTCTTGTCAAGGCTAATGAGTATTTTGGAAGAACATATTTCTAATTCGGAATTTACAGTGGAAATGTTAGCACGTGAATACGGTGCTTCGACCATCAGCATTAATCAAAAACTGAAAGCTTTAAGTGGGCAGACGGCCAAAAGTTTCATTAGAACTGTTCGCTTAAAAAGAGCGGCGCAACTACTGGAATTGGATCGATTCTCAGTTTCAGAAGTCACCTATGAGGTAGGCTTTAATGACCTAAAATATTTTAGAAACTGTTTCAAAAAAGAGTTTGGCATTTGCCCATCTCAATATGGGAAGAAGGAAGATATTCCGCAGCACGAGGAGATAGATAGTTGATTTTGAATCCTTTGTTTTTAGCGTAATGGTTTTTGAATACCTTCTGCTACGCTGACGATTTTACTTTAGTTATTTTTAGAGATGTACGATTTATGGAGTAACATCCGTACATTTTGTTTTCTGATAAATTTAAGGCAGGCTCAATAGCCTGCCTTTGTAATCTATATTATAAATATTGAAATATTATCTTCAATAAGATTCTGCTATCTTCTCTTATTCAACAGAAATTATTTTGGTATTTGTTCTTGTACACTAATAGTTGATCATTATCCTTCGCCTTAGTATTCACAGCGAAGTTCTGAAATGAAGTACATTCAGTAGAATGGCTTTCCTTCTGAAACACACCTCAGATACTGCCAATATTTTTCCCCAACATTTATAATATTTTGGTTTGCTGAAAAACACCACAAGTGGTTGGTGAGTATAAGGTTATGGGTGATGTTTAGAGATTACTCAAGTTTGAACCGGTGTGGTTTTAGTGCAATTTCAGGGGGTAAATAAATACCCTACATTTTTTTCTTGTTGCTTAAAAATTTATGTGAGTTATTGATTTCATATTTAAATTAATCATTCATATCTGAATTTTTGCAATGCAGCAACACCCAATCATCGGTACCCTACAGCATGCAGTGGGGGGCGTCTCAGCCTCTACTTGTTATGTGCCTTTTCAGAAGGTAAAGCAATGGAATTGGAATTCTTATTGGCTGGTACAAGCGGCTTTCGCTTGGTTTATTTTTCCGCTTGTTGTTGGCTATATTACTGTTCCTAATCTATGGGAAGTATTTGCCGCTTCTCCGACAGAAGTTATTCGCAATGCCTTTCTTTTAGGTACCATCTATGGTTTCGGAGGCATGTGTTTTGGCTATGCGATCAAAGAAATCGGCTATTCTCTAACTTACACCATTTCAATAGGTATTTCGGCCATCTTAGGCACCATCGTTCCATTGATGATGCACGGCCACCTGGTCTCCAAATTTCATGAACCTGGTGGAAATATTATCTACTTGGGAATGTTCATTTCCTTGATTGGAATAGGGCTCTGCGGTGTTTCTGGTTATCGAAAAGAAAAAGATCTAAAAGCATTAAATATTGATTCCTCTGTCCTGCCTTCTTTCAATATGAAAAAGGGATTCCTACTTACTTTGGTGGCGGGAGTTTTGTCAGCTGTATTTGGCATCTCATTGGAAGTGGGTGCACCAATAGCCGAAATTGCAGGGCAACATGGCGCAGGCTATTTTGAAGGAAATGCCAATCTGATGCTTTCTACGATGGGCGCATTTGCTACTAACTTGGTATGGTTTGTTGTGGTTGGCATCAAACAGAAAACACTTAAAGAAATTGTGGATATCAAAGGCTTAGGGTCTAAAGCGATTGGTACCAATTTTTCCATGTCCATTCTCAGTGGGGCATTGTGGTACGGGCAATTCTTCTTTTACAATATGGGGCATGTGAGAATGGGTGAATTCAAATTTGCCAGTTGGGTTATTCACATGTCTATGCTGATCTTTTTCAGCTACATCTTAGGAATCCTGATGAAAGAGTGGTCGCAAGTCAGTAAGCGCACCTACAACACTTTGCTTTTCGCATTGGGAATCCTGATCGTTTCTTTCCTCATCATGACTTACGGTAGTAGCATTGGCACTGCCGCTATGGGGCACTAATCAACAAGATACTTTTGGTCTAAACATATTGCACTGAAATGAAAAAATTAAAAGGAATTACCTGGAATCATAGCCGTGGGTTTACCTCGATCGTTGCCGTTTCTCAGCGTTTCGAAGAACTGTATCCCGATGTACAAATATCATGGGAGAAAAGGTCGCTCCAAGCCTTTGCCGATGAACCCATCGATCAATTGGCCGAAAGATATGACTTCCTGATCATTGATCATCCCTGGGCGGGTTTTGCAGCACGTACTCAAGTGATTATGCCCCTTGACACCTTGCTTCCACAGACTTTTATGAAAGATTTGGAAGAAAACACTGTGGGTAAATCTCATCAAAGCTATGCTTACAATAATCATCAGTGGGCGTTGGCGATTGATGCGGCTACTCCAGTAGCTTCGAGTCGTCCAGATCTTTTTGAAAAGCTGGGGTTGAAATTTCCTCAGACTTGGGACGATTTAGTGGAATTATCTAAAACAGGAAAAGTCGCCATTCCAGGTATCCCTCAAGATACCCTAATGAGTTTCTATATGCTTTGCTCTACTTTGGGCGAAAATGTTTGCGAGACCAAAGATTATGTCGTTTCAGAGGAAATTGGTTTGAAAGCCCTTCAGATGCTACGGGATTTGGGGGAAAATATCAATGCGGAAAGTTACGATTGGAACCCGATCAAAGTTTGTGAGGCGATGACCAAGACAGACGATTATGTATATGCGCCTTTTGGCTATGGCTATACCAATTACTCCCGAGAAGGCTATGCACGTGTGCCTCTAAAATACCATGATTTGGTTTCGGTTAACGGTCAAAGACTGATCAGTACTTTGGGGGGGACAGGATTGGCTTTATCCTCAAAATGTAAGCATAAAGATTTAGCTTCCAGGTTTATGGAATTTGCGGGTTCACTAAAGGTACAAAAGGGGATTTTCTTTGACAATGGTGGCCAGCCAGGGCACCGAAATGCCTGGACGGACCACAGAGTGAATAGCCAGTGCATGAATTTTTTCAGCGATACGCTTCCTGCCTTGGATCGTGCATTTTTACGCCCACGATACAATGGACATATGTATTTCCAGGATAGAGCTGGTGCACCGATCCGTGAGTTCATGATCAAGGGTGGGGATTCAAAAGCACTTTTGAATCAATTAAATGAATTGTACCTCAAATCGCTTTCTCAAAATGACTAATTCAAAACCATTAGAAGGCCTTTTGGTGTTGGAGTTCTGTCAGTTTTTGGCGGGTCCATCAGCAGGTTTGCGTTTGGCGGATTTGGGTGCGCGGGTTATCAAAATCGAACGTCCAAACCATGGGGAAGCAGGTCGCCAAATTGCCATTAAGAATTTAAGGGTAGATGGCAGTAGCTTGGTTTTTCATACCCTCAACAGAAATAAGGAGTCATATGCAGCCAATTTAAAGGATGCCGATGACCTTGAAAAGGTCAAAGAACTTATTGCAAAAGCAGATGTGATGACGCATAATTTCCGCCCGGGTGTGATGGAGAAAATTGGCTTGGATTATTCCACTGTTAAGGCTATTAATCCGCAGATAGTATATGCTACCGTAACCGGATATGGAACCAAAGGACCTTGGTCTGCCAAACCTGGACAGGACCTTTTGGTGCAATGTATGTCTGGTTTGGCACAATTGACAGGAGATAAAAATGACAGCCCAACACCATTCGGATTAGCCGTTGCGGACATCATCACTGGATCACATATGGCACAAGGCATATTGGCCGCTTTGCTCAGAAGTGCAAAAACCAAAAAAGGGGCTTTGGTTGAAGTGAGCTTGTTGGAATCCATGCTTGATTTTCAGTTTGAGGTCATCACCACCTATCTAAACGACGGAAATAAGCTTCCTCAAAGGGCTGAAAAAGGATCTGCACATGCCTATTTAGGTGCGCCTTATGGCATTTATGCTACAAAGGACAGTCATATTGCTTTGGCGATGGGCGGCTTTGATAGGTTGGCTGAATTACTTGGACCAGATCAATTGAAAGCTTATTCAGAAAAGGAAACCTTCACGAAGCGCGATGAGATCATGAGTATCCTTCGTGAATTACTTTTAGAGAAAAGCACCCAAGAATGGCTGGATCTTTTTGAACCTGCTAACATTTGGTGTTCAGCGGTATTAGACTACCAACAATTGTTGCAACACGAAGCTTACAAAGTCTTGGAGATGGATCAAAAATTACCGCTGGATACCGGTGAATTTATCCATACGACCCGTTGTCCAATTCGCTTGAATGACCAGAAAATATTTGCTTCTAAACCGGCTCCGAGAGTCGGGCAACACAATGATGCAATCACTCAAGAGTTCAACTTATAAAGCCAAAAATATGCTTCCATTAAAAGATATATTAGTAGTTGATCTAAGCCAGTTTTTGTCTGCTCCTTCAGCCACACTTCGGTTGGCAGATCTTGGCGCAAGGGTCATCAAAGTAGAACGACCCCAAACGGGTGATATCTGTCGTCAGCTTTATGTTTCCAATGTGATGCTGAATGGGGAATCTTCCGTTTTCAGAGCGATCAACAGAAATAAAGAAAGCTTTCAGGCGGATTTAAAGTCAGCGCGTGATAAAGAAAAAGTCCTGAAATTGATCGCCAAGGCGGATGTCTTGGTGCATAACTTCCGTCCAGGCGTTATCGAACGTTTGGGCTTGGATTATGACACCGTCAAAGCTATCAACCCATCGATTGTTTATGGTGATATTTCGGGATATGGATCTGAAGGGCCATGGTCTGCCAAGCCTGGGCAAGATTTGTTGTTGCAATCATTATCGGGGCTGACTTGGCTAAGTGGTAATGCCGATAAAGGTCCTGTTCCGATGGGTATTGCCATTGTGGACATCTTGGCGGGCGCACACCTTGCGCAAGGTATCATCGCCTCATTAATCAAAAGGTTCAAAACCAATCAAGGGAGTAAAGTATCAGTAAGTATGCTCGAAGCGATCCTTGATTTCCAATTCGAGACCATCACCACCTATTATCATGATGGTGGCGAACCGATTCAACGAACGGCAAACAATAATGCCCATGCCTATCTTGGGGCACCTTATGGGGTTTATGCGACAAAAAATGGCCATTTGGCATTAGCTATGGGAGCTATTCCTGTATTGGGAGAACTATTGAAATGCCCTGCCTTAAAGAACTATCCTGAACCTGATACCTGGTTCACTCAAAGAGATGAAATCAAGCATATTCTCGCCGAACATTTACAGACTGCCACCACTGAGCATTGGTTGTCGATTTTAGAACCTGCCGATATCTGGTGCGCAGATGTATTGAATTGGGACAGCCTGTTTAATCATGATGGTTTTAAAGCCCTCAACATGATTCAGCAGGTGAAAATGGGTGATGGTTTCAAATACAAAACCACTCGCTGTCCTATAAAAATTGATGGTCAATACCTCACCTCTACATTGGGATCTCCTGCCATTGGAGAACATACAGAAGAAATTTTAAAAGAACTAAACGCATTGGATCATGAAGGAAAAGTTGAGAATTGCTATTCGTAAATTTGGCCCTTTTGAAAGTGCGATCCAAAAGATGTGGGACGATTTCTGTACCAAAAATTCATGCGATGTCGAGTTGGATGCCGTGGCTTTAGAGCTACACCCACTCTATGATACCACGCTGAAAAATGAGGGGTTGAAGCAGGGAGCATGGGACATCGCACTGATGAATACGGATTGGATTACGGAGGCTTACAGCACCGATTCCATCATTGATTTGATGCCCTTTATGAAGAACCCATCTGAGCTGGCAGGAGCATGGAGCGAGTCCCTTTTGGGCAAACAACGTTTTGGAAAGGTCTTCGTGGGGCTTCCTTTTCATAACGGTCCTGAATGTTTGATGTACCGGACTGATTTGCTTGAAGATCTTGAAGAAAAAGTTGCATTCAAGAAAAAATACCACAGAGAGTTGAGTGTTCCTGAAACATGGGATGAACTGATGGAGGTTGCCGCTTTCTTTCATCGACCTGAAAAGAACCTCTACGGGATGACTTTTGCCGCTTATCCTGATGGTCATAATACGGTTTTCGATTTCTGCCTTCAGTTGTGGACAAGGGGCGGGCAATTGATCAATGAGGACGGGCAGGTGATGCTTTATTCCAAAGCAACGATTGAAGGGATGAAATTTTATCGCAAAGCTTTACAAAACAAGGCGGCTATTCATCCAAAATCCAGGGAATTGGATTCGGTTACGGCAGGGCAAGCTTTTGCCAATGGCGAATCGGCTTTTAGCCTGAACTGGTTTGGTTTTGCGGCCAATTGTGAAGTGAGTCCCGATTCAAGAGTGAAAGGTAAAGTTGATGTAGCGAACATCCCTTCTGGTGACGGAGGGGAAAGCGTTTCGCTCAATGCCTATTGGATGTATGTCATTGGCGTTGGCAGTAAGCACCAACCATTGGCCTATGACTTTATCAAATTTGCTACTTCCGCCGCAAACGATGAGCTGCTGACTTTAGAAGGTGGAATTGGATGCCGAATTTCTACCTGGAGAAGCCCACAGGTAAATCAGGAAATCCCCTACTACTATAAGCTCGAAGAGCTGCACCAAAACACCGAATCATTACCACGAATGGAGCATTGGCCTCAGGTCGCTAATATCATCGATGAGTTGGTATTGAAGGTAATAAATACTGAGGAAGACATTGAAAACATTTTAGCCACTGCTCAACAAAAAGTGGATCAACTTGAACTTGTGAACAGTTAAATCTATTGGATCATGGAAATAAATTATCAATATACTTTACCAAAAAAATCGCGTCCGATCATTATTATCGGAGCAGGTGGAATTGTAAATGATGCGCATATGCCCGCTTACAGAAAAGCTGGTTTTGAAGTCTATGGCATCACCAACCGAACCAAAGAACGAGCGGAAAGGATTGCCAAAAAATTTGATATTCCAAGAGTATTCGACAGCATCGACGATGCCATTGCTCAGGCTCCGAAGAGTGCTGTTTTCGATTTGACATTAATGCCAAATCAATTTGTGGCTACGCTTGAAAAACTACCCGATGGTGCTCCTGTTTTGATTCAAAAACCACTTGGGGATTACTTTGAACAGACCAAGGAAATCATTGAAGTGTGCAGGAGAAAAAAACTGATTGCTGCGGTCAATTGCCAATTGCGATTTGCCCCTTACATCATGGCTGCAAGGGATTTAATCAATAAAGGTGCCATTGGCCAAATCTACGATATGGAAGTGAAGGTGTCGGTATATACCCCATGGGAAATATTCCCTAATGTGGTGAACCACCCGAGACTGGAAATTCAACAACATAGCATCCACCATATCGATTTGGTGAGATCATTTTTGGGCGATCCGAAAGGAATCATGGCCAAAACCCTCAAGCATCCTGCCAAGACGATGTCCTCTACTCGTACCAATGTAATCATGGAATATGCAGATGATATTCGCGCATTGGTCAGTACCAATCATGACCATGTTTTTGGCTTTGACCATCAAGAAAGCTATGTGAAGTGGGAAGGAACAAAAGGGGCAATTTATGCCAAAATGGGGCTTTTGATGAACTATCCGGATGGGATGCCTGACGCTTTCGAATATTGCATCCTTGAGGAAGGCAAAAAGCCCGAATGGAAAAGCAAACAATTGGAAGGCTCCTGGTTCCCTGATGCTTTTATCGGCACGATGTCATCATTGATTTGCTATGCCAATGGAGAGTCAAACCATTTAGAAACTTCAATTGAAGATGTTTTAAAAACAATGCATGTGGTTGAGGCCGCTTATGAGTCGAGCGATAAGGGCGGGGTAAAACCCAAGTATGGATCAATTTAAAGATTTTAAATCATCACCCAGGGCTGTCGAATTACCTGTTTTTTAATAATGACCAGCAAATGATTCACCGATTATGTGTATCTACTAATATTCTGACGACGGAATTTCAGGGTAGGAAAGCATACGTTAATTGATCGTGTATCATAAATTTTTGAGCGTAATTCTAAATTGACATAAGGCGATAGTCCTACACACCCAATAAATTATGAAAGCATCATTTTATGAAGGAAATCAAACCTTCACTGTTGTTGAAAAAGAGATGGAAGCACCGGCTTCAGGTGAGGTAAGAATTAAGGTCGCCTATTGTGGCGTTTGCGGAACAGATGTACACATTTACCACGGCATGATGGACAAGCGTGTCAATATTCCTGTGACTATCGGGCATGAAATGTCAGGCACAGTGGATGCCATTGGTGAAGGGGTAGAAGGCTTTGCTGTAGGAGATAAAATTACAGTTCGTCCCTTAGACAATCGAGGGGAAACGCCTGCAGATAAAGGCCATAGTCATATTGCCAAAGCCCTTAAGTTCATTGGGATCGATAGCCCAGGAGCAATGCAGCAATATTGGAATGTTCCTGCTTTTACCTTGCATAAACTCAAAGAAGCAACAGACCTTAAGTTAGCGGCTCTTATTGAGCCACTATCGGTAGCTTGTCACGATGTACGCATGAGTGAATTGAAAAAAGGCGAAGTGGCTGTTGTATTAGGTGGCGGCCCTATTGGTTTATTAGTTGCGTTGGTCGCTAAAAGTAAAGGAGCACGTGTCATTATTTCTGAAGTAAATGAAATCAGAATTGAAATGGCCAAAAACATGGGCTTGGAGGTTGTCAATCCGATTAGTACTGACCTTGTTACTTATGTCGATCAAGAAACCAAAGGGGGATTAGCGGATGTCGTCTTTGAGGTTGCGGGAGTACAAGCTTCTTTGGATGTAATGACGGAGGTAGCTGGTATCAGAGGTCGGATCATTATGGTAGCGATTCACGGGGAGAAAAAACCCGTCGATCTATTTAAATTCTTTTGGAAAGAATTGGGTTTGATTGGTGCTCGTGTGTACCAAAAAGAAGACTATGAAGAGTCCATCCAATTAATCACCGAAAACAAGTATAACTTCGAAAAGCTTATTACAGGCACCAAACCGCTTGATCAAATCCAACAATTATTCGAAGATATCGACAAAAATCCAACGGGAATGAAATTCCTAATTGACTGTCAATAATTAATATATCAACTCAAAAAATTATAGAAATGAGCGTTTTAAATTCATTTAACTTAGAAGGAAAAGTAGCCTTAGTTACAGGTTGTAAAAGAGGTATTGGTATGGGGATGGCCGTGGCATTGGCCGAAGCTGGTGCAGATATCATCGGCGTAAGTGCTTCTTTAGAAAAATCAGGTAGTCAGGTAGAAAAAGCAGTAACAGCTGTTGGTCGTAAATTCTCGGCATACACCTGCGACTTTTCCAATCGTGAAGCGCTTTATGCTTTCATTAAAGAAGTAAAAGAAGATCACCCGGTGGTTGACATTCTTGTCAATAATGCGGGTACAATTCTAAGAGCTCCTGCTGTTGAGCATCCAGATGAAATGTGGGATAAAGTGATTGAAGTGAACCAAAACGCACAATTTATCCTAACCCGAGAATTCGGTAAAGAAATGGTGGCTCGTCGTGCGGGTAAAATCGTATTTACAGCCTCTCTTTTGACTTTCCAAGGTGGAATTACTGTTCCTGGATATGCAGCATCAAAAGGAGCCATTGGCCAGATGACAATGGCCTTTGCCAATGAGTGGGCCTCAAAAGGGGTAAATGTAAACGCAATTGCACCAGGTTATATTGATACAGACAATACGGAAGCTCTGCGTAATGATCCGGTAAGGTCGGAGCAAATTTTATCACGAATCCCTGCCGGACGTTGGGGTAAACCAACGGATTTCGCAGGCCCAGTGGTTTTCCTATGCTCTGAAGCAAGTGCCTATATGCAAGGGGCGGTTATGCTTGTTGATGGTGGTTGGATGGGGCGCTAATTCACTTTATTGATAGATATGGGGTGAAGATGAATGGTTGCTTGAGTAGTTTTTCACCCCTGTTTTTCCCCTTTAACTCGCACTAAAGTTTACAAAAAAATATGCATATAAAGTCACAATTTTTCGAAGACTACACCCTCGGAGACTATAGAGAAACGCTCGGTAGAACGATTACCGAGACAGACTTTGTGGTACACGCGGGGCATACGGGTGATTTCTTTCCACATCATATGGATGCTGAATGGTGTAAGGGACAGCCATTTAAAGAGCGTATAGCACATGGGACGCTAACGTTTAGTGTAGCGATTGGAATGACAGCAACGGAGATTAACCCTGAGGCATTTTCCAAAGGGTATGATCGTTTACGTTTTGTTAAGCCAGTACACATTGGCGACACGATTCACGTCAAAGTAACCATTTCTGAAAAGTCCGAATCCAAAAAAGATGGGTTAGGACAGGTGATTGAGCACGTTGAGGTAATTAACCAAAGAGGAGATTTAGTCTTGGTTTGTGATCACATCTTATTAGCGAAAAAAAAGGAAGAGGTATTTATTGAGAAATAAAATCTACCCTAATTTTAAGCAGTACACCATAAATTCAAAGGGGTTATACCTTATTTAAGTGACTGGTGACCTGTGGCTGGTGATCGGTAAAAGTCAAGTCACAAGTCAGCGATCACTGGTCACATTTTTGACTACCCTCTTAGCTTTATTGTTTGGTGCTTATTTTTTATCCCGAGACACACCTCCAATTGATACGTTGATACCGTCCACTGTCTTTAGAATTTCTTTGATGATCCCCTTTTGAGAAGCATTTTTTAGCTGAGAAGTCAAACCAGAAACGACCAATACGGCCATCACCTCATTATTAATGTCATAAACAGGTGATGCAAAATCCGTAACGCCTTCCGTTAGGGTACTTTTTTGCACAAAGCACTTTAAGTCTTTTAAAGTGGTTAGTTCTTTTTCCAAGTGGATTTTCTCTGCATTTGATAACTGTTGAAAATCTTCCGAAGCATTCAGGATTTGCTTTCTTTCTGATTCGGATTTATTCGCTAAAATAATCTTCCCCGAATTGGTTTGTGTTATTGGGAAAACACCCCCAACTTCAACGGAGAGTGAAATGGGCGTCATGCTTTTGGCTTGACATAAGATCAATAACTTATTTCGATAGAAAAAGCTTAGATGACAGGACTGAAGAATCGCCTCAGAGAGCTGTTCCAAATAAGGCATGGCCGCTTTTACCAGATAGTCAATCGAAGAGTGATGATGTGATAATTGAAATAACCTAAGGGTCAGTTGATACTTTCCTGAAATGGGTTCTTTGCGAATATAACCACGTTCTTCAAGGCACACCAACATACGGTATATCTCATTGGGTTTACGATTAATTCCCGAGCCAATTTCCGATTGAGACTGCGGAATCGATTGAGAGGACAAAAATTCTAAGATGTCTAACCCCTTGTCCAGGGCCGGTGAATTATATGTAGGCATGACTTGAAAATAGTTTTAACAAAAGTAATAATTTGTTTAAATTAAAGTGGGTGAATACGCCAAGTTTTTCCTTTAAAATAATTTTTTCAAATTCTGATAATTAAAGCTATTTTCAATGAATTTTTATACATCATCTTATACTGAAGAGGTTGGGCCAGGTTTGTCGGGAAATGGGGTTGGCATCCAATATTTTAGCATGAATAGTGAAACATATGAAATCACTTTGTCCCATAGCAATGAAACTATTAATCCTGGCTATTTCACCTTAAACCAGAAAAATCAAAAGCTATATACTTTCCAAGAAAGGTTACAAAATTTAGGCCCTCGACTACTTTGTTTTCAAACCAACGCTGGGCAATTAGATTTGGTATGTTCATTGGAAATTGATGGAGGCTTACCCTGTCATATTTCACATATAGATAAGTATAATTGTTTGATTGTAAGTTGTTATCAGACAGGGAATTTTTTGAAATATGATTTAGATGAAAACGGGATTCCTTTGGCCTGCTCGCAAAACATTAAATACAGCGGAGGAAGTATCAATAAAGATCGTCAGGAAGGAGCTCATGGTCATTTGTCGCATTATGACCAAGCCCATGACCTATTGCTATTGACCGACCTTGGCAATGATAAAATCTACAGTCTAAAATATTTACTCGGTTACTTTGAGCAGTTTACTGAATTAAGCCTCCCTGCTGGAGGTGGACCAAGGCATCTTATTCAACATCCTAATGGTAGTTACTGCTTTGTTTGCAACGAAATGAAGGGGGAGATCAGCATTTTGAAATGGCAAGATAAAGCTTGGCAATGGGTCAAAAATGTATCTGTGATGACGCAGGAACACCATAATGAGGCTTCGGCTTCGGCAATCAAATTATCAAAAGAGGGGGGATTTATCTATTGTGGCGTACGCAAGACCAACAGCATATCTGTTTTACATTTTGATGATGTAAAAGAAGTTTTGTGCCTCATCGAAGAAGTACCCACTTTAGGCATTACCCCAAGGGATTTTGAAATATCTCCCGACGGTTCTATGTTGATTGTTGGAAATCAAGACTCTGCTTCCATGATTTCTTTTGCTATTGACCAGCACACAGGAAAGTTGCAGTTGATCGAGAAAGTGGACGGCATACGGTCGATCTGTTGCGTGAAGTTTGAATGAGAACGATTTCCACTGTTTCATTCCAAATGCTTGAAACAGTGGAAAAACGTCATTTTATTTTTTACTGTAAAGTAATTCGGAAACTAAAAGCGTGAGCTCCAACCTTTTGATCTGGCAACTGAATGCGAAGGCCTTCATCTTCCACCTCAAATTTTAAAGGTTGATCATATCCCAATAGATTTATTTGCTGAATGTCTTTATTGAGCAATTGCTGATTTTTCCCTAAAGTTCTAATGAATAAATCCTCCTTGGGCCAATCCAAAGTAATGGCGTAAAGGTGATTGTCCTTTTGCGTAAATCGAATGTCCTCTGCTGTTGCTTCAGGATTTTGATTTTCAGATAAATGACCTTCCACAATTTCTTGAGGGCCTTCACCGTAAACCGTCCAAGTTCGTGTACCATAAATGGCTTCGCCATTGATCTTGAACCAGTCACCGATTTCCAATAAACGATCTCTGACCTCCTGTGGAATTCGTCCGTCAGCAGTAGGAGGGATATTCAGTAGCACCGCCCCATTTTTACTTACTACATCCACCAAAAAATCAATCATCCGGTTGGTCGATTTATAGTCTGGATCCGAGATATGACACCATGCTTTCCAATCCATTGAATCATCCGTTAGCCAGGGGAAGTCCTTCTTTTCACTCATTCTCGAACGCTCTAAATCCAATACGCCCGTACCCTTTTCCAAATCATGCCCCTTGTAGAAAGTAACCACTTCTTTGCCCCATTTTTCTGCGTTATTATAATAGTGAGCCAAGAACTCCTTACGGTATTTCTCATCAATGAAATCCATTTTGTTATCAAACCAAATCATATCAGGCTGATACTTGTTCATGATCTCATCCAGGCGATCCAACCACTCCTGGTTAAAGTCGGCATCAGGTAGAGGGGGCGTTGGTGGTACGGCCATCACAAATGAACCCTCAGGTACTTTAGGCCCATATAAGCTTGCGTATTTCTTGTTCGAGGCATCGGTTTTTTCATCCCAGGTGCTGTACCAAGCAAACAGCCAATGGCGATGATAGGTCGTGATGAATTTCATCCCTTGTTTACGGATAGCCTCTCCCATTTCGCCAACGATGTCCCTTTTAGGTCCCATATTTTTCGCATTCCATGGCGTTAATTCACTGTCCCACATTGCAAATCCGTCGGCATGTTCAGCAACAGGCCCCGCAAATTGTGCACCTGATTTTTTGAATAACTCCGCCCAATCGTCCGCATCAAAATGCTCAGCAGTGAACATCGGGATAAAATCCTTGTAGCCAAATTCGTTTAGTGGTCCATAAGTTTTTTCATGGTATTCACGGATCGGATTTCCCTTCTCATACATAAAATGAGAGTACCATTCAGTCTCATGAGCGGGTACCGAATAGGGCCCCCAGTGAAAGTAAATACCAAATTTCATATCCTTGTACCATTCAGGTACTTGATATTGCTTCAATGATTCCCATTCGGGCTGATAAGTCAGCGCTTGTTGCTCTTTTTTTTCTTCACATGAGGGGAGCAATATCAAACCTGTAAAAAATAGGATTAGACTTAAAAAATACCGCATAATAATTAATTTATGTTAGCTTCTGTAATATTAATTTCAACTTCATCTTGAATACCATTCTTCAGATAAGTGACTTCTAAATTGGTGGATAAAGGAAAAGCATCGTCCCAGGAGTATAAGCGAATGGTTACCGTACCGGCCTGTTTTGCTTCGATCTCCCCAAATTTATTGATGCTGGCAATGGTCGGGTCCGAGGATTCCCAAATGATATTATTGCGTGTGGCATTTGCAGGAATGATTTTGGCACTTAAAGATCTTTGCTGGCCCACTCGGATTTTTTTGAAATCCTTTTTAATGCTCAGGCTTTCAACCGCCACATATTCATGACTATCGACAATTTTTTTTAATCGGGCTTTGGCTTCCTGTTGCTCTGGCGTTAATGTCGATTGATCTAACCCACTAAACAATCTAAGTTTCCACCGTCGGTCTTGGTAATATTCCCCTTTTCTTTCTAATCGATCTGTTCTCAAATCGAAAAATCGACCATCGGGAAACTCCCTTGAGGGTTTATACCATTTGAAATTTTTGTCAAAAGCATAAACTAAGGTCTGCGAAACATCATCATAAGGACTGTTGCCATTGAACCAGGTGTAAATATGGTCACGATGTTCTTTTTTCGATTTACCAATGACTTGTGACCACAAACTTTTACCATCTACTTTGGTATCAGGCATTTCAATTCCTACTGCTTCGCATAAGGTAGGGTAAATGTCAGTGATATTGGTCAAACCATCATAGGTTCGATATTGCATTTGGCCTTTCGCTGTTGGTATGACAGAAGGTTGAGAAATAACTAAAGGAACATGCAAACCGTTATCGGCATTGCCTCCCTTACGGCCAGGATACACACTCCCATCAGGTAAAATATGAGCAAAACATTCTTTCGTTCCATTATCACCCATCACTACAATGAGCGTGTTTTCTCTCAATTGATGTTCTTCCAATTTGTTTACGACTTTACCAATCAGCTTATCCATATAAGCAATCATATCTGGGAAATACCGTCTGTCGTCTCCCTTTCGGCCATTACGATTGTGGTTGGCCTCATCAAATTCATCAAAAATAGTAACAGGTTGCGTATCGGGCGTTGGTTTGTGGTCATCATGCACCAGCAACATCGGGTAATATAAAAAGAAAGGCTGATCTTTATGACGATCGATAAAGTTGAGTGCATCTCTGTTTACAATATCCGGCCCATACCATCGGCGTCCTGTTTGTGGATCGAGGTCTTTTCTTCCTGTATAATTGGTGACGGTTCCATTTTTGATCAAGTGGGGATTAATGAACCGTTGCCCTTCAGTGGTGACATCAAAGCAGGTGAATTCATCCCATCCAAACTCAAAAATATAATCTTTACCGGCCACTTCTTTGCTTCCTCGGGTCTGTTTCCACTTCCCAAAAATACCCGTCGCATAGCCCGCTTTTTTAAAGCTATCGCCAAAGGTGATGTCAGAGGAATGTTGTGCTTTACATCTCAAAAAATTACGGTCGTTGGTTTTCGCCGACATCAAAGCAATCCTTGTCGGTTCACAAATTGGATAAGCGAAAGCATTGTCCACTCTTATCCCTTCTTTGGCCAAACGATCAATGTTTGGGGTCTCAAATTCTACTTTATCAAACAAGCCCTCTAAGGAGGAGATTCGATTGGCACCATAGGCCGTTACACCTAAATAACTGAGGTCATCAATTAAAATAAAAACCACATTGGGAGGCCTTTTTTCCGCCTTTGCCTGAAGGTTAATAAGCAGGCTGAGCCCTAAAAAAATAGTGAATAAATTACGCATAGGTCTTTTTGATTAATGAATGTAATATTAGTTAAGTCCCACAGAATAATTGTCCATAAAAAAGATCTGATAAAAGGGGGGAATATTAAATTTTTTATTCACTATACATGCCGTTCCATTTTTCTGCAAAATCAAAGGTTTGAATTAGTATTCCATTCCCCATTTGAAAGTCGTTTTTCACTTAGGCAACTTTTGATGAAAAAATTATGATATGTAGCCTGTAGTGCAGATTCTTAGGTGGCGAATAATATTGACAACCGGTAAGGATTGATTTCTATAATTTATTTTTAGATCAGCGTTTTGCGCCCAATATCGGTTGTGTTGATGCATCATCACTGCGGTAGGAATAATAACTTATTTTTCCCACCCCTTCTACCGAAGCATTTTTTTGACGGATATCCGAGATTTATGTGCTAATTGTGCTATCATTTTTTCAACCTATTCATAATAATCTTATGAGAAATAGACCTTATACAAAAACACATTTTTTAATTCTACTCGGGATACTTCTAAGTGTGGGTACTTCGGTAGCACAACGGGTAACCGTGACGATTGACCCAAGCATCCAGAAGTATGTTGGAGAGGTGACGGAATTGGAACGTTCCAAGTATTTCAATATGCACACCCGTTGGAATGACGGAGATTTTACATTGGAAGAAATGGAGGAGATGAGGGATGTTTACGGTATTGGATTTGGCCGTAGTTTCTGGGGGCCATATTCCTTTGCTGCGAGTAAAAATAATGGGCAGGTAGGGAAGTACCCAACCGATGATGACCTGATTGATGGGTGGGCCAGTCAGAATATCAATAGCATGATGAACCATATACATGCGCCTGCAACAGTAGATAAAACACGCAGCGTTATTACTGAGCACCCTGGTAATGTGGTACGATGGAGTATTGATACTAATGAAGGAGCGAAATGGGCTGCCGAATATTTTAAAAGATTTTTTAATGACCAATTGCTGCCATCCCATTTTGAGCCAATGAATGAGCCTTTTGTTCATGCAGGGGATGATGTGTTCAAAGAAGAACAACCTGACGAAGCTAAAATGCGGCAACGGATGGCTGAATGGTTTGGTGCTATTGGGAAGGAATTTCATGAGCAAGGAATAAAAACTAAGGTTATTGGTTATTCAAGTGCATGGCCTTCAATGGAGCTTTGGGACTTTGGCCACTGGGAGAGTCGTATGAAAATGTTTATGGATGTTGCGGGTGAATATATGGATGCTTTTGCTACACACATTTACGACGGCATCAACGTCAAAGGAGATCACACTTTACGTTCGGGAAGTAACAGTAAGGCGATTTTGGATATGATCGAGACTTATAGTATGATTAAGTGGGGCAAAGTTAAACCACACGCCATTACTGAATTCGGCGGTATTGAACAGGGCTATGGAGACCACTATTCTGATTTACGAAGTGTGCAGTCTATAAAGTCAATTAACCATATTATGATGGAGCTGATCGAGCGTGAGGATCGTGTTGATTTAGCAATTCCATTTATAACAGGCAAGGCGATATGGCATATCAATCCAGAGAATAATTATGAGCCTTATGGGGCGGCTTTGAAAGTGCCTATTGACGGGCAAATCGGTCAGCCTGTTGGTCCAAATACCAAATGGAGATTTACGCCAAGAATTCACTTCTTTGCGCTATGGTCAGATGTTAAAGGAAAAAGAATCAGTAATATTAGTAGCGACCCAGATATTCAGACACAAGCTTTTCTTGATGACAACAAGGTTCATTTGATTCTGAATAATTTGGATGACAAAAACCAAAAGTCGATTGACTTAAGATTTATTAATGGTTTAGGCAACTTTGATGAAGTAACCCAAAAAGCATTGAAGATTTATGATACTGAAATGCCGGTATATACGGAAGAAACGCTAAGTATAGCACCTCAAGCGCTGAATATGGAAGCTGGAGAAACGGTTGTTTTGACCTATACCATGAATACCGCACTTCAACCAAACAATAGTATTCACTACAAGACCTACTACAACGAAAACCAAATTGTGGAAATCATTGATGGCCGCAAGATGATTTACCAGATGAATGGAGTTGATTTGATGGCAGGTTCAGGAGAGGCTACATTGCAAATTGGGATCAATAGAAATCATGCGCTTTCAAAACAACCTCGAATGTTGTTCAACGGCCATGCGGTAACTGTTCCTACCAATTGGGCAGGCTCCGACCAGCAATACCGTGATAGCTTCTTCGGGGTGATTGATGTGCCAATACCGATGAGTTTGGTTAAAGAAAACAATACGGTAGAAATCACTTTCGATGATTACGGGGGAGCGATTAGTACCATGATTCTTAGGGTCGGAACACACAAAACTTTTGTTGCTCCTCCTTTGAGTAATGACGAACAAGGTAAAATAGATATAGAAGTTTTCCCCACACACGTCAATGATCACTTTCAGGTCAATACCAATAACCTTCAGGTAGATCAACTTCAGATCATTGATCAGATGGGAAGGATCAGGGAAAAAAAAAGCATTAAATCTGCACAGAAGCAGTTTAGAGTGGATAACCTTTCCTTGTCAAAGGGGATCTACTTCGTTAAGCTAAGTGGACTTTCTGGTGAGTTTTCAAAGCGAATTATCGTGATGTAAGCGAGCTGATTGGGGCTATAAAAAATCAAAATGCCAAGGTTATTGCAAATTTCAACATGCAGTAGGTTGAGCAAAAGCCGCCTCCAAAGTATTTGTGGCCGATTTTTAGGAGAGGATCCTTGAACACCTCAACCACTGTTGGAAGCAGCGACTATTAAGGACAATTAACATAAGGGGAACAGATGCGTTCTCCTTTATTTTTCATTCCAATACCTGACAATTACAAATAGTCTTGGGTGATAATTTTTTAATGATATGACAAAGCAAAGTTTAACGTTTTGTTTTTGGATAACATGTTTCATGTTTGTCAATGCTTGGGCAGTTCAAGCACAGGATTGGCAAAATCCACAAGTAATTCAGCACAATAAATTGAATGCGAAAGCCAGCCGAAAAGCTTTCAATAGTGAACAAGAAGCCCTCAGCCAAGAGGTGGCGAAGGACCGCAAAGTATCTCTCGATGGGCAATGGGGGTTTCAGTTTTATACAGACTATCAAAAGGTTCCGCATACTTTAAGTGAAATTAAAGCTCAAACCTGGGAACAAATTCTTGTTCCTGCCAACTGGGAAATGCAAGGTTACGGAACGCCTATTTATACTAATTCGACCTATCCATTCCCCAATGAGATGCCCTATATCAAGAGGGAAAATCCTACTGGGATATATCAAACACAATTTAATATACCTGAAAATTGGACCAAGGACGATCTGATTCTACATTTTGGTGGGGTGAGTTCGGCCATGTATCTTTATGTGAATGGACAGGAAGTAGGATACAGTCAAGGTTCTCGTTTACCTGCCGAATTTGATATTTCTTCATATGTAAAAGCAGGTGAAAATGAATTAATAGCCAAAGTACTTCGTTGGTGTGATGGCTCCTACCTTGAAGACCAAGACCATTGGCGGATGAGTGGAATCCATCGTTCAGTATTTATTGAACGCATGCCCAAGTTAGGTTTATTGGATATTTCGGTACGAGCAAGCTTAGACTCCCATTATCAAAATGGTCTGGTGGAAATCCGTCCTCGTTTAAATGCCGATCGTCAGGATGACCTTTCGGGGTATCATATTTTGGCACAACTTTATGATCAAGATCAAAAACCTGTTTGGGCAGAACAGCTGAGTCGTCCAGCAAAACAACTGAATAAAGAATGGTACCCTCAGCGAGATAATGTGATGTTTGGTTGGTTGAAAAAGGAAGTCCAATTGCCAAAAAAATGGTCTGCAGAACAGCCCAACCTCTATACCTTATTAGTGAAGATCAATGACCCTTCGGGTAAAACCATTGATGTGTTAAAGCAAAAAATAGGATTCAGGAAGGTGTCCATCAATAATGAAGGTGAACTATTGGTTAATGGGAAATCTGTGTTGCTTTATGGTGTAAATCGCCATGATCATAATGAAAAAACGGGTAAAGTTGTTAGCAGAGAAGATATGCGTCGGGATGTCGAGCTATTGAAGCAATTCAACTTCAATGCGGTACGTACCTCACATTATCCAAATGATCCATATTTTTATGAATTATGTGACGAATATGGTCTTTATGTGATGGATGAGGCAAACATCGAAACACATGGAGTCAGGGGTGAAATATCCAACAGAAATGAATGGATGTATTCGATGATGGACCGTGTGATTCGAATGTATGAACGGGATAAAAACCACCCAAGTATTATCTCCTGGAGTTTAGGTAATGAATCTGGCTGCGGAGCCAATCATGCCGCCATGGCTGGCTGGTTAAAAGATCAGGATCCAACACGATTTGTACATTATGAAGGTGCTCAAGGTGACCCGACTAACGCTGATTATTTACCTTGGAATAGCAAGGAAATCAATGCCAACTACCTTAATCCCAATGATCCTCCGTATGTGGATGTGCTCTCAAGGATGTACCCTACCATCGATGTATTAAAACGCATGGCTGAGGATAAAAGTGTGAAGCGGCCGATCTTAATGTGTGAATATGCACATGCTATGGGGAATTCTACGGGCAATATGAAGGAGTACTGGGATTTGATCCGTCAGAAAAAGAACCTAATTGGCGGTTTTATTTGGGACTGGATGGATCAGGGAATTGCGATGACCGATGAAGATGGTAAAAAATATTGGGCTTACGGAGGTGATTTTGGAGACAAACCCAATGATAATAATTTCTGTATCAATGGTATTATTGCCAGTGATCAAACCCCTAAGCCTGCATTATATGAATGTAAATATGTGCAGCAGCCTGTCGCATTTTTCCCTGTTGACTTATCCTCATTTGATGTCAAAATATTAAACCGATTTAACTTTAATTCATTGGATCAATTTCAGTTACGGTGGACTTTGAGAATGGAGGGCAAAGCATTGCAATCAGGAGCCATGAAGTTGCCACAAGTAATGCCGAATGAAAGTCAGCAACTGCATATACCGGTCAAAAAGTTCAGTAAAATTGCTGGAGCAGAGTATTGGTTGGATCTTGAATTGGAAACAACCAAAGACTTACTTTGGGCAAAAAAAGAACATCAAATTGCTACTGCTTCTTTTGAAATTCAAAATGAATTGGCAGCACCAACGATGATGGTTAAGCGTAAAGGAGATTTTGAAGTCAATGAGCGGGATAATGAACTTATGGTCAGGGTAGGAAAATATGCAACAGCTACTTGGGATAAGCAGTCTGGATTTTTGAACACTTTCAGTGTTAAAGGCCAAAAAGTCATCGATTCTCCAGTTTTACCTCATTTTTGGAGAGCGTTGACGGATAACGATGAACAAGGTTGGAAGCCTCAAAACAAACCAATGGCAAAATGGGCTACCGCTGTTCAGAATGCTAAACTTGAGCAATTTGAATTCCTTCAAAAGGAAGATCATTTAGAGGTATTGACAACAGTATCTTACAAACAAACGTCGGCGAGTCAGCAAATCAAATATTTGTTTTACCAAGATGGGACATTGCAAATAACCACTGATTTGGCTGTTGGCCCAAAAACACCTGCTTTATTAAGGTTTGGGCTTCAGTGGCAATTGAACAAGTCCCTTGAGTCCATGACATTCTATGGGAAGGGTCCTTGGGAAAATTACATTGACCGAAATCAATCGGCAAATGTGAATGTATTCCATGGCAAGGTAAGTGATTTTGAATATGACTATGTCGTTCCAACGGAGAATGGTAATAGAACAGAAGTAAGGTGGTTGGTGATGAGTAATACCAAAGGGCAGGGATTGATGTTTAAAGCTTCTGAACCGATGGAAGCTTCTGCTCATGGCTATTCTGAGGAAAATTTAGCTCAGGCAAAACATATCAATGAGCTTCAAGGATCCGATACCTGGATAGTAAACACAGACCTTATTCAAGAAGGAGTCGGGGGAATTGATTCATGGAGCCCTAATGCACGGGCATTAAAGAAATATACAGTTCCTGCTAACAACTATCATTTTGAAATAGAACTGATTCCTGTTACAGGTAAACCAACCGAATATGTGAAAAGGGGGCGGTTCAATTATACTTCCTCAGAAATGATTACCTCTAAATAATGGCATAGCACCCATGGGATATAATTTTTTAAGTCTATGAATTCAAAAACCAAAATATTTGTATGGGGAGCTATAATTGCGGCAAGCCTTTCGGCTTGCCAGCAATTTAGCGAAACTCAAACTAAACCAAATGTCATAATCGTCATGACCGACGATCAAGGTTATGGTGACTTGGCCTGTTTGGGGAATGAATATATCAAAACCCCCAATATCGATCAGTTATATAATCAAAGTACCCACCTGACTAATTTTCACGTTGCTCCTACCTGCGCACCAACTCGAGCAGGACTATTGACAGGGCGCGGAGCGAATAAAACAGGTGTCTGGCATACCGTGATGGGCCGTTCGATCTTATTTCCAGATGAGGTTACCTTATCACAAGTTTTTAAGGAAAATGGTTATAAAACGGCCATGTTTGGGAAATGGCATTTGGGGGATAACTCCCCATACTTGCCACAGGATAGGGGCTTTGATTTAGCCTTGTATCATGGTGGTGGTGGTGTTGGTCAAACCCCCGATTATTGGGGCAATGACTATTATGATGATACCTATTTTCGTAATGGAGTCGCTGAGAAACAGTCCGGGCACAGCACGGATGTTTGGTTTGATGAAGCCATCTCTTTTATTAAGGAGAACAAGGATCAGCCCTTCTTTTGTTACCTTTCAACTAACGCACCACATTCCCCACTAAATGTGGATTCAAAGTATAGTGAACCTTATAAAAAAATGGGTTTGAACAATACTGTTTCAAGATTTTATGGTTTAATCACCCAATTGGACGAACGCATTGGTGATCTTAGGGATGAACTGGATCAATTGAACATAACGAAGAATACCATTTTTATCTTTATGACAGATAACGGTACTGCTTTTGGGGCTTCCTTTGACAAAGACGGTAACCTGAAAAGTGGCTATAATGCAGGGATGAGAGGCACAAAATGCAGTGCTTACGAAGGAGGGCATCGTGTTCCATTCTTTATTCATTGGCCAAATGGCAATATGACTGAGTCAGTGGATATGAATGAATTGACGGCCAATACAGACATCATGCCAA
Organism: Persicobacter psychrovividus; assembly: GCF_036492425.1. Lineage (NCBI taxonomy): Bacteria > Pseudomonadati > Bacteroidota > Cytophagia > Cytophagales > Persicobacteraceae > Persicobacter > Persicobacter psychrovividus. Next base: position 89,164 of record NZ_AP025300.1, on the reverse strand, counting down.
GCTTAATAAAAATGTGTGGCTTAACCCTAAACCAAAAAATTGATTTTGACGGTACAGACATATTCAATGCATCAAAGCAGCAACTAAAAGACAGAGTGTTGATTACAGATTCCCAGCGAATTGCCATACCAGAAAAATACAGGGAATCTTCAACTATGTGGGGAAATTGGAGATTGATTGGTCAACATGAACTATACGATTTATCGACTGACCCAGGACAATTGAACAATATTGCCGATAAGCATCCGAAAGTCATGGCGAAATTGACAAAGGCATATGATGAATGGTGGGCAGACCTCGAAAGCCAGTTTGAAAAAATATCATATATCACCTTAAGCTTAGCAAAACCAGTTGTCCTTACGGCGCACGATTGGTTTACGGCAGAAGAAGCAGGCTTGCCATGGAATCAGAACCTTATCCGAAAGGGGATTGTTAAAACAGGGCATTGGAAAATTAATGTGACCCAGGCGGGGGAGTATGAAATTGCTTTGAGAAGATGGCCCAAAGAGACACATCTGAAACTTAATGATCAGGCTCCAGTAGATCATTGGGAATTTGCCGACCGACCAGCAGAATCAGTTCAATATCAAATGATCAAGGCTTCACTTCAGCTAAATGAAAAAAAATGGGTTAATGATATTCAGCCTGATAGCCAAAGCGCCAACTTTAAAGTCTATTTGGAAGTGGGGAACTATGAGTTATCTGCAAATTTTGAGACTTCTAAGGGACAACAAATTGGAGCTTATTATGTGTATGCACAAAAATCAACATCAACTAAAAGCTTTTAAGTGTATATTTTATTCATCTTATTTTTTTAACGTATTATGAGGTTTGTTTTTATAATTTTATTGTTTTTGGGATTTAACAGTCAATCATTCGCACAACTGACAGTCCCCAAAAAGTTTTATACTGATTCTATTTCCTTCGATAATGCACCTAAACGGCTTAATGATAAATACCCGCTATCGGATCAAAAGAATTCAGGAAAATGGAAGAAGAATAAAAAATTCAGTGACGAATTTAGGGACACAAAATTAAATACCAAACGCTGGCAAGATTTCAGCCGAGGATGGAAGGGCAGACAGCCTACTTATTTTGATGGTCGGAACGTTACGATTGAAGATGGAAAGTTAACCTTTAAGATTAATCAACATGGAGATGACCCATTGCCAGAGGAATATACGCATAGTAGTGGGTATATTCGGAGCAAAACACAATTCAAATATGGTTATTTTGAGGCTAAAATTAAGGCAATGGACGCTCCTTGGGTAACCTGCTTTTGGCTAACAAATGGTACTCCTACTTGGTGGACAGAAATTGATATTTGTGAAAATGCGCCTGGGGTCGCAGGCAATGAGCACGACCTGAATTCGAATATACATGTGTTCAGATCCCCTAAGGATCAAGGGGATGTCAAAAAGCACTTCTCCAGAAATGGTAAATACTATATTCCCTTTGATCTGAAGCAAGACTATCATGTTTGGGGCTGCGAATGGAATGAGAAAGTGATTAGATGGTATTTGGATGGCGTCCTTTTCCGTGAGGCAGAAAATACCCATTGGCATCAACCACTGCATATCATACTGAATAATGAATCTAACAAATGGTTTGGTTGCCTGCCTGATGATAACCGTTTGGACGGTAAGTATCAAGTAGAATACGTGCGTGTTTGGCAATCGAAACAAGTAGAGAGTGAAGTTATTCAATGATAATACAGTATTTGAATATAATTTAGACAGCGGGGCAACTTTTTACTGGATCAAAAAATTGAAAAGCCTTTGATTATTCCTTAAAGGGGTTTCTGATTGGGCAAAATCAATTTAAAAAGCAGGAAGTTGTTTCGATGTCTATAAATGTTAAGGTATTTCATTTGTAATAGGCCAACATTCTTAAAGTGTACACCTGATGATTATATATGTTATGAGGAAATTATTGTTTTTGATTTTGTTTTCAGGCTGCATTGGTCAATCCTTTGCTCAACTTTCAGCACCTAAAAAGTATTATACTGATTCTATATGCTTTGATGGTGCCCCAAAAAGGTTGAGTAATAAATATCCACTATCTGACCAAAAAAACATGGGAAAGTGGAAAATGAATAAAAAATTTAGTGATGAATTTAAAGGGAATAAATTAGATCCGAAAAAGTGGCAGGACTACTGCCGAACATGGAAAGGGAGACAGCCTACCTATTTTGATGGCAGGAATGTAACTGTTGATCATGGTGAATTAACATTCAAGATTAATCAACATGAGAAGGACCAACTACCCGAGGGATATACTCATAGTAGTGGATATATCCGCAGTCACACACAATTTAAATATGGCTACTTTGAAGCTAAGATCAAAGCCATGGATGCTCCTTGGGTCACCTGTTTTTGGATGACAAAAGGAACAGCTACATGGGGTACTGAAATTGATATTTGTGAAAATGCTCCCGGAGTAGCGGGCAATGAGCATGATCTAAATTCTAATATTCATGTATTTAAATCTCCAGAAGATCAGGGGAACGTTAAAAAGCACTTCTACCGAAGCAAAAAATATTACGTGCCATTTGACCTAAAAAAAGACTACCATGTTTGGGGTTGTGAATGGAATCAAGATGTTATACGATGGTATTTGGATGGGGTCCTATTCCGTGAAGCAGAAAATACCCATTGGCATCAACCATTGCATATCATACTGAATAATGAATCTAATAAATGGTTTGGCTGCTTGCCAGATGATAACCGTTTGAATGGGCAATACAAGGTAGAATATGTACGGGTTTGGCAATCAAAATTGGTTGAAAGCGATATTATTCAATAGAAAATTTGCACCAAGGGGAGCTTTACATTCTGCTTTGTGTGTTAAGTATTTTGTTGCTAAAACCCAAGTAAATTGACAAGGGGACTTTGCAACTGAAGTAATAGTGTATTAAATTAATTCTTAAATTATGAAGTTGAGCGTATTGCTGTGGGGTATTTATTTCTTTTTCACTTTATCTGTTTCAGCGCAAGAGGCCCCAAAAGAATTCACCAACCCTATCCTTTCAGGTTTTTATCCAGATCCATCTATCTGTCGAGTTGGAGATACTTATTATATGGTGAATTCAAGTTTTGAGTGGTTTCCAGGTTTGCCCATCCATAAAAGTAACGATTTGGTCAATTGGCAATTGATAGGCTATGGGTTATCCAGACCAACTCAAGTCGAGTATAAGGATGATCTACAAAATTCCAAGGGTATTTTTGCTCCTACTATTCGTTACCATAACGGCAAATTCTATATCATTACTACCATGGTAGGAGGGAAGGGAAACTTTATCATTACTTCGGATAACCCTGAAAAAGGGTGGTCTGATCCCTTGTGGATTAAAGATGCACCGGGCATAGACCCTTCTCTTTTTTGGGACGATGACGGAATATGCTATTATACTGGTGCGGGCATTGTTGATGGTAGTGAAGGGGAGTGGCCAGGGAAAAATGGCGTATGGATGCAACAGATTGATCCGGATAAAGGGGTGCTATTAGGTGAAAAGAAGCAACTTACTTACGGACATGCGAGTAATGCACGATGGGCTGAAGGACCACATATTTATAAAATAAATGGAGAGTATTTATTAATGTTGAGCGAGGGTGGTACTAATGAATATCATGCTATCTCGGTATTCAATAGTAAAAATATTTTGGGGCCTTATATTCCAAATCATGCAAACCCTGTTCTAACTCACCGCCATTTAGGAGAGAACTACCCAATTGTTCAAACAGGACATGCAGATCTTGTGCAAACGCAAAATGGGGAATGGTGGAGTGTGATGTTAGCTAAGCGGAAAGTAGATGGATTTTGTACTTTATCGAGGGAGACTTTCCTGGCTAAAGTAGAAATGACCGTTCAGGAATCTGGAGTTACTCCTATTTTCAATCCTAAAAAAGGCCTATTACAATCACATCAGCCAAGACCAAATTTACCCTATAGCCCTGTGGTGAAGCAAAAGGGGGTGGATACTTTTGATAGCCCTTTGGGGCTTCAGTGGAATTTCTTAAAAAGCCCTAAATATAAATGGTACGAAACCAAGAATGGGCATTTGGAGATTTCCTTGCGAAAGGAATCGCTTATCGAATTATGCAACCCATCCTTTATTGCGCAACGTGTTAAGCATCATGATTTTATCGCAGAAGTTAAGCTCAACTTTACAACAGATAAATCCAATGAGATGGCCGGGATTTCTGTTTACAGGATGACAGGGAACAATTATCAATTAATGAAAACTGATAATAGCATTATTTTGTATAAGGTGCATAATCAAAATGTGAATACTCCAAATACATTGCAACTAATTGCTGAGATTCCCTATAACTCAAATTCTGTTATTTTAAGGTTGGATGTTACTGGAAACATAATCAAGTTTTTTTACGGTGAGACGACGAAAAATATGGTTGAATTATCTACTGGACAGGATTACACTATTCTTTCTGATGAAGCAACAAAAAGGTTTAATGGTGTATATGTGGGAATGTATGCAACTTCACAGGGTGAAGAAAGTAGTAATCAGGCGACTTTTAAGTGGTTCAATTATAAAGTTAAAAGTAATCAAAATATAAATTAGGCTGTTTTAAAATATGCAGTTGTTTTGAGCGTATAAATAGATGATTTAGACTCTCAAACTTTACTAAATGAGACGTGTGGAGTACAGGTATTTTTCAGAAAGGATAACATTCTATTATGAAATAGGTATAAAAACACTTTTTTATTTATTTAAATGATCTTCATTCGTTCCCATATTTGGGCTGTTTTAAATCTTCATTATTTGATTCAAATATTATGAGAAAATTTTTTATCCTCTTTAGTTTCATTTGTTACTGCTTTACAGTAAATGCGCAATCCTTAAAAATGCCTCCTATATTTGGGGATCATATGGTCTTGCAAAGTGAGTCAAATGCAGCGATTTGGGGCATAGCAAGGCCTAATCAAAAGATTAAGATATCTGCTTCCTGGGATAATGCCCAGTCCGTTACAACGGTAGCCAACAATGAAGGAAAATGGTTTACCCATATTCAAACACCTCAAGCAGGAGGCCCATATTCACTAACAGTTAAGGCAGAAAAAAAAATTACATTGACTAATGTTTTAGTTGGGGAGGTTTGGCTTGCATCAGGACAATCCAATATGGAAATGCCATTAAAAGGATTATATAATCAACCAGTATATCAAAGTGCGAGCATGATTACTGACCCCGACCAGCCACTTATACGTTTGTTCGATGTGAAAAATCAAGCACGTAATATTCCTACTGAACAGTTTTCTGGCCAGTGGACTATGCCTTCACCTGAACGGATCGCAAATTTCAGTGCTGTCGCCTATTCTTTTGCAAAAAAACTGGCTACTACTCTTGGGACGCCTGTTGGTATTATTACCAGTGATTGGGGCGGAACGCGTGTAGAGGCGTGGATGGATCGTGCGTTATTGTCACAGAAATTCCCTGAGGTTAAGCTCCCTGATGAAAATCCAAACAAAGCACATTATCAACAACCGACGGTCCTTTATAATGGGATGATTCATCCTTTGATTCCTTTTGAGATAAAGGGAGTCATTTGGTATCAAGGGGAAAGCAATAGAAATGAACCATGGCATTATACAGCCTTATTTTCATCGATGATTCAGCAGTGGCGGAAAAAATGGAATAAACCTGAATTGCCATTCTACTTCGTTCAAATCGCCCCATTACACTATAAAGGGGGAGTTAACTCAGCATATTTGCGGGAAGCACAATTACAAACAGTACAGGAAACACCAAATACATCGATGATTTGTATCGATGATTTGGGGCGGTCAAACTGTATTCACCCTCCCAAAAAAATCGAAGTGGGGTACAGGTTGGCGTATTTTGCACTAAATAGGACCTATCAAATTAAGGGGATTAATACAGATGTACCTACTTTTGATTATTTTGAAACGAAAGAAAAAAATGTCATTGTTCACTTTAAAGGCGCTCCCCAGGGGTTTGATAATTTTGAAAAAGAAATCACCGGATTTGAGGTCGCAGGTGAAGATGAGGTTTTTTACCCTGCTAAGGCCCATATAGTTTGGGGGAAATTAGCGGTAAGTTTACGGTGTGATAAAGTATCAAAGCCGGTTGCTGTTCGGTATAACTTCAAGAATTATTGTGAACCTTCCTTATTTAATACTTTTGGGCTACCGATTAGCTCGTTTCGATCTGATCAGTGGAAAGTTGCTGAAATTTTACCATAACTGATAGGTGACTTTTGTCAATGTAAGTTTGTATAGCCAGCTGTAATGTCGGGGGAGGAATCATAAAGAGTTCGGGTGAAAAATATATCCATTAAATTTTCACCTGACTTAACGGTATTTTTTTCCTTTAATTGGGTTGGTAATCAATAAATTAGGCTTCTGTACTGAGACTATATATAATTTTTTATGAATACTAATTTTATCAAATTTTCCCTTATTTTTTTATTTTCTATAGGGATAAATACAATAGCTAACTCACAGGATGTTATGCGAAAAAGACCTGCTGGATGGGAGAACCTTGTCTATGGGGGGCGTTTTCAGGATAGGTTTTTACCCTTACCCGACCATGGTCAATTGTCTTCAGATACTTGGGGAGCACAGCAGGTTCTGCCACGACACGTTGAGAACGGAATTGAGGATAATGAATATTCCTATTGGGGTGGAAACATCATCAAGGATAATGGGAAATTTCAAATGTTCGTTTGTCGTTGGCGGGAAGACGAGCCGAAAGGGCATTTAGCCTGGCCCAAAGCGGAGGTAGTTCGAGCCGTTGCAGACAATCCGGTTGGCCCTTATAGGGTTGCTCAAGTCATTGGGCATGGACATAATCCAGAACTTCACCATTTGAGCGATGGGGGCTATTTTTTATATGTAAATAACTTTGGTGCACATGACTATTATTATTCTGATCATATTGATGGCCCGTGGATAAAGAAAGAATTTAAATTTGATGCTCGCCAACGCCCCATTACAGATCATATGGCAAATAATACGTTTACCAAACGTCCTGATGGATCAATGCTGATGGTCGGTAGAGGAGGAGATATATGGATTAGCAAAACAGGTGAGTCAACCTATAAAATGGTAAGTAACGGTTCTGTTTACCCACCATACGAAGGTAAGTACGAGGATCCTGTTGTTTGGCGAACGAATGTACAGTATCATTTGATCGTCAATGATTGGTTAGGGCGAATTGCATACTATATGCGCTCTAAGGATGGAATCAAATGGGTGCTTGATGATGGAGAAGCCTATATGCCCGGTATTGCTAAGCAAAGTAATGGCAAGGTCGAAGATTGGTATAAGTTTGAACGAATTAAGGTGTTACAAGATAAATATGGAAGAGCATATCAGGCAAACTTTGCGGTGTGTGACACCATAAAGAAACAGGACAGAGGCTCAGATAACCACAGCTCAAAAAATATAAGTATTCCCTTAACGGTCGGAAAACTTATCACCATAATTGGGGATCAAAAAATAGACGATAAAACCAAAGAAATCAAGTTGCTCATTAAAGCGGAGAATGGTTTCAACCCTCAAACTGATATAAATATAAAGTCATTGCGTTTTGGAGCTCCTCAAGTAATAGATTATGGTGGTGGTTGTACCGTAACAAAAAAGGAACGTTTAGGAAACGATTTGCTGTTGACCTTTAAAGCTAAAGGTAATGGATTCAATACTGACAATTTTGCTGGTAAACTTTTAGGAAGTGATAAAGATGGTAAATTACTCTACGCATTTTGCAGACTGCCTTGGGTGAATTACAAGGAACCTTACCTGTCGGCAAAATACCCTGAAATATCCTTGATAGAAAACAGTATCAAATTAGATATTGATATTGAAAATTTTGGGTTAGTGACTTCAGCTAATGCTAAAATACTGATTGAGTACCAGCAAGATAACCAATGGAAAGAGCTTACAAGATCGAATCTATCAAAATTAAAGCCCTTTGAAAGTAAAAGGGTCAGTATGTGGGGGAAAAAGGTTGAAGATAGAGGCAAGGCCATCAAGGTAAGGGTGAACATAATTTCCCAGTCAGAAACCATAGAAATCTTACAAGGCAAGGTTGTGATTCGATAGCCTATAAACTTGCCTGTCGAATATTTTTGTACTTATCGGTAGGGGCGTTGCATTCAACGCCCCTAAAATGGTATAAATTATGTTTTTAATTGGGCTGAGGTCATATTTTTGACAGGTTACCTATAAATGGTAGTGAAATTGAATATTTGAATTCCTATTGTGCTGTTCAATAAGTTGAGATAATCATCTTGCGGTAATTTTATGCAAAAGAGAAAATCATTTATATGGTGATGCTTTTTGATGAATTCAAATAGAAATTAAATATAGCCCCACAAACATGAATTAGCATGTAACCTCTCAACCATATAATTCAACAAAAATGTTAAATAATAAGGTTATTGATGAAAATTCTACTTTAATATTGGTAGTGGAAGACAACCATGATATGGTTGAGTTTTTAAAAATAAACCTTCAAAGTAATTATCGGGTAGAGTTGGCTGAAAATGGAATTATTGGGCTGCAGAAAACCAATATGCTCAAGCCAGATTTGGTATTGTGCAATAAATTCATACCAGAATTATGTGGAAAGAAATTGTGTGGCATGATAAAGAAAAATCCTGCTACATGTCATATCCCGATCATACTTATTTCTCCTTACATGTCGGATAATGAGCTTATTGATTGTTTTCGGGTAGGGGTTGACGGCTTTCTCTCCAAACCAATCAAGATTGGGGTGTTACTTGCTAAGATTCAACAATTATTGTTTAATGTAAAATTACTTAAGCGTCATTTTTATGCAGAAAATCTATTAAGCACAAACGAGGAGCCATTATCTACTTATGACGAAAAATTATTAAATAGAATTATCCACCTAATTGACTGCAATTTAAGCGATGAAACCTTAGATATTGAATTCATGATAGCGGAATTGGGCTTGAGTAGAAGGCAGCTTTATAGGAAAATACGAAACTTAACCAATATGTCTCCTCAAGAATTAATACGTTTAACAAGACTTAAACGTGCCGCCGCATTAATTAAGCAAGGAGGTTTTAGGGTCGCAGAGATCCGTTTTTTGGTTGGAATGAATAGTCGTACCACATTTAATAGATTATTTAAAAAGCATTTCGGAGTATCACCAACTGAATTTCAATTAAAAGCAGCTACAAAGTCTGATTGATCTGTCTTTTTACCTGTTTTTTATGTACAGGTAAATGTGTGATTTATGGATAAATCAATCTTTGAGAAATATTGGTGCATATATGGCACGATTTGGGACAAGAAAGTAGTACGTGTTTCCCATATTGGATGAGTGTAAACATTCTTACATTTATTTTTTTGAATGTTACAAATTACAGCATAGGTATCATTGAGTATGTCCAAAAGGAATTTGAATGGACAATTTTTCGCTCGTGTACCTGAATAATTTGGCTGTAAAAGACTGATTAATTTTTCAAATCACTCAAAAATAATACTACTATGACCCAAACAACAACCAAAATTACCCTGACTTTTTTAATTGCGTTACTATTTTCAGTCAGCTATGCCCAACCGCCAGGAAGTGGGTGGGGAAATCCTGTATTTGAAGATGATTTCTACGGAAATGCTCTTGATCAAAGTAAATGGAGAGTGAAAGACAATGGAGGCAATGGTGATGGAGAAGGACAGTTCAAAGGATATATGGTTAATGTGGCCAATGGAATTCTTACAATTAATAATGATCTACTGAGTAATAGTACCGCAGGACGACGGGGGGGATGGGTTGATTCAAAAATAAAATTTGGAGATGGAGGTGCTTTCCCAAAATACGGATATTTTGAAGCAGATATCAGAATTAATCTACAGGGGATAAATTTTCCTTGGCAAGGAGGAAAAATTTGGCCTACTTGGTGGCTGTGGGAGGGAGGCCAAGGAAGTTATATTCCTACCGAATTTGATATTATGGAATACAGTAGGTGGACCAATTTCAAAGCCAATAATAATGCTACAAGTTCACATCACTATCGAAATAAAGCGGCCATCGGTAGTGGTCCCGATCCAAAAAAGTTTGCCGTTACTGACAAAAATTCTCCACGGGATGAATTTAATTGGCACAAATGGGGTTTGTTGTGGATGCCAAACCAGGTAGTTTTTTATTATGATGGACAGCCCTATGGATGGTCCGATCGGCCAGATGATGCCAGTAAGGAAAGCGTTCCATTGAAACTCATCTTTTCTTCAAGTCCCCACGTGGTGACACATCCCGATACTCCTCCGCTTTATGCACCAAACGTATCTGATATTTTACCATCATTTCAGGTCAGGTCTGTCAGGGTGTGGCAAGGCGGAAACCCAGCAGGTAATAGTGGCGGAGGGACAGGGACCGTTGTCAATGTGCCAGGCACCCTTGAAGGCGAAAATTATAAAGCAATATCAAATGGCGTTCAAGTAGTTACTGCACCTAATAATAAGAAGGCACTGGGTTATATTCAAAATAACGCTTGGTCGGAACATTATATTAACATACCTACCGGAGGAGGGACTTATGCAGTAGATATTTATGCCTCCTCAGGAGGGAGTGGTGGGACGATTGATTTCACTATCAATGGCCATTCCAAAGGAACTTTTCAGATTCCTAAAACAGCTAATTGGGATGATTATAAAAAAGTAGCAACAGGAAATGTGACTATCGATGGGGGGACTAAGACCATTCGCTTAGTATATAAAGGAACTGGATCGTATTTATTCAATATTGATGGTCTTGTGTTTAGAAACACAAGTGGTGCAAGGTTTTCCTCCTTAATAAATGAACCCCAAGCTGATGCAAATATCCGATTATTTCCAAATCCTACATCTAATGAAGTTACTCTTGAAGGTTTGTCCGCAGAAAGTAACATTCAAATTTTAGATCTAAATGGTATAATACTCCTGAATACTATTGCCAAAACTTATCAAGAAACCATTGATATTTCTCATTTAATGCCTGGTATCTACTTGGTGAAAGTTAATGGAGTTAAACCTATCAAACTTGTAAAAAATTAATTTTGTAATGTCTAAGTTTTGAATAAAGTGACTGGTGATTGGTTCGCAAAGGTTAATTCCATATAGTACTTATATAGCCAGTCACGATATTTACAATATTTTTTAAGAAAGACATATTTATAACATTTACGTAAAAATTTATCTATAAAAAGTATAGTGTTTTATTTGTTTTAATGTAAACATGTGTTGTCCCAATATTTATTTTGGCGTATCCACATTTCATGCATCACCTAACCATTTTTTTAATCAAATAACAATTTTTTATGAATAGGACTATATTCCTAAAGAAGAGCAAATGGGTTTTGTTCTTTTTTCTACTTATTATTCAATACCCCAACGTTGCCGTTGGACAAAATCTAATTAATGGAACGGTAACCAATAGCACCGGAGTAGGGATTCCGGGTGTTTCTATTACCGTGAAGGGGACGACAAATGGTACAATTACTGACGTAAATGGTAGTTATCAATTAAGTGCATCTCCAAAAGATTATTTAAACTTCTCGTTTGTTGGCTTAGTATCGCAGGAAATTTTGGTGGGGGATCAAGTCATGATAAATGTGATCATGAAAGAGGATGTGGTTGATTTAGAGGAGTTTATTGTGATTGGGTATGGTGTCCAGAAAAAATCGGATGTAACAGGCTCTGTTTCATCTATTGAAACCGAAGGGCTAAAAAAGAACTTGAGTCCGAACATCGATCAAGCACTACAGGGAAGGGCAGCAGGAGTAATGGTTATTTCAAATTCCGGATCCCCAGGAGCAAATGCTTCTGTCAATATTAGAGGGATAGGCTCTGTAAATAATTCAGACCCATTGTATATTGTGGATGGAGTTCCTCTCGGAGATATTTCGACTCTGAACATGCAGGATGTTGAATCTATGGAGGTATTGAAAGACGCATCTGCAACAGCAATTTATGGTTCTCGTGGAGCTAATGGCGTAATCATTATTAAAACGAAGGGTGGTAAGAGAGGAAAGGCTATTTTTAATTTTTCTGGCCGATTAGGGGTTCAATCCCCGGGTAATAAAATTGATTTTGTAACGGCAGAGCAATACGCAAACCTGCGAAATCAAGCCCGCATGAATGATCAAATAAATTACCCTAATGAGGATTGGCATGCTATGCCTGAATTAGCAGATCCTGCGAGCTTAGGCAAAGGAACAGACTGGTTTGATGCGGTCACAAGGAATGCGGTTATCCGAAATAATCAATTCTCAGTATCTGGTGGTAGTGAGAAGGTTACGTATTATATGTCTATAAATGAAATGCTCCAGGAAGGGATCATGAATGGAACCGATTTCAGCCGTTTGACTTTCAGATTAAATAATAGCTATCATTTAAATAAAGTTTTGACGATAGGACATAACATTAATATTAGTAATAGTAAACGAAATATTATTCCTGAGTGGGGGATGGGCAATGTTAGCAAACAAAAAATCCTTACCAATGCATTAGGCCATGAACCCATCACTCCAGTTTACGATCCAAATAATCCATCGAGTAAATACGGTTATACAAAATTGGGTGGGAATTATGAGAATCCGGTTGCTCGTGTAGATTATCACAACGAATATAACAAGCTATTTAGTGTTCAGGGAAATATTTATGCAGATTGGAAAATAAATGATAACATTACTTTTCGTACCAACTATGGTCTTGTGGCTGCCTCAAATGAATATAGAAATTTCACCCCTAAATATGAGGTATCCCCCCTTCAATTTACAAATAACTCTTCCTTGAATATAACCAACGGACGTCAGTTTTCCCAAACTTGGACGAATACGCTAAATTATATCTTGAGTTATGGGAATCATAATTTTACCACCTTGGTGGGGCAGGAGTTTCAAACAGAAAAATACAGTGCAATTCAAAGTGGGATAATGGGTATTCCTGATAACATCTCAAAGCCCTCATTCTCAGCAGGGGATATCAGTACCGCAACCGTAAACGATAATTTATATGAGAGTGCCTTACTATCTTTTTTTGGTAGGGTAAACTACAATTATGCAGATCGATACCTCCTAACAGCCAATCTTAGAATGGATGGATCGTCTAAATTTGGCGCGGATAATCGTTGGGGGATTTTCCCATCAGTTGCAATGGGTTGGAATTTGCATAATGAAGATTTTTGGCCAAAAAACAGCATTATTACACATACTAAGTTAACGGCAGGGTATGGTAAAATCGGTAGTCAGAATTTTGGCAATTATATGTATTACAGTCAGATTAGTGGTGGCCAATACTACTTTTTTGGATCAGGTAATCACTTGCATACAGGAGCTGCTCCTTTAATGTTAGGTAACCCTAATTTAAAATGGGAGGCATCCGTAACATCCAACGTTGGTGTAGAGCTGGGCCTGCTTCAAGATAAGATCACATTAGGCGTGGAATATTATGATAAAACCACTACAGATATGCTACTTCAGATTCCAATACCAGATTATTCAGGAATTCAAACAGCACCATGGACCAATGGTGGTGAATTAAAAAACTGGGGGTGGGAATTTACAGGTACTTATAAACACCAGGTAAGTGAAAAATTCTCCTTCAACGTGGGGGGAAATTTCTCTTTACTAAGAAATAAAATGATTGATTGGGGTACTGAAAATGGATTTGTTGATGATGGCCAGTTTAGAGGTTTTCCTCTTTTAACCAGAACACAAGCTGGTAGGCAGATGAGTGAGTTCTACTTGTTAAAGACGGACGGAATATTTCAAAATGAAGAGGAGATTCGGGAAAGTGCTCAACCGGACGCCAAGCCGGGAGATATCCGATTTGTTGATACAGATGGCAATGGGCAAATAGATGATAATGACAGAGATTATTGTGGACCTGCTCTTCCAAAATTGACCTATGGATTTAACCTCAATGCGACCTATGGTAACTTTGATATCACAGCATTCTTTCAAGGTGTGCATGGAAACAAGGTATTTAATGGTATGAGATATTATTCAGATCGTTCAGGGGTTTGGAATATGAACCCTAATTTAATGAATTCATGGCATGGAGAAGGTACCAGTAATACTATCCCGAGATTAACAGAAAGAGATGCAGAAACCAATCTTAGGGCTTCTGATTATTTTTTGGAGGATGCATCCTTCCTAAGGTTGAGGAACTTAGAAGTTGGATATAATATTCCTTCCACCGTTACAGATAGGTTAAACCTTCAAAACATTCGCTTATCGGTTAGTGGTCAGAATTTATTTACTATTACCAAGTACACAGGCATGGATCCTGAAATTGGAAAAGAACCTATTGATCAACTCGCTTATGGTATTGATCGAGGAGTTTATCCTCAAGCTCGAATTATTTCTTTAGGATTAAATGTAACTTTTTAAGAAAATGAAAATCATCAATTTATATATCGTTTTAATAGGTTTGATACTGGTAAGTTGTACTGAGGCATTAAATCAAAAACCCTGGGGCGTTGCTTTGGAGGATGAGTTCTATAAGACACAGGCTGATGCCATTTTAGCGATTGACGCAGCTTACACTCCCTTATCTTGGTTACAAGATGCTTTTGATTCAAACATGGCTTCATTGGATTGTTCCTCTGATGATGTGTTTAAAGGGGGAGGGCATGCTGGAGATCAAAGTGCGTTAACGGAGTTCTCACTCTTCCGAATTACCTCATCCAATACAATCATAGCAAATCGGTGGAAGAATGCCTATCAGGGAATTTTTAGGGTTAATAAAGTCTTGGACAATATCCCGAATATAGCCATGGATGAAGATCTAAAAAGTAGGATTTTAGGAGAAGCCCATTTTCTAAGAGCTTATTTTTACTTTGAATTAATGGTTCAATTTGGAGGTGTTGTAAAAATTGAAAAGGCACTGAAACCGGGTGAATATAATTTAAGTAGATCAACTCAAGCTGAAATCGAGGCCTTTATTGAGCATGATTTGGAAATAGCGGCCAGCCTGTTACCAAAAAAATCAGAGTATAATCAAGATAAGGAATTAGGACGAGCCACAAAGGGAGCAGCTATCGCCTATTTAATCAAGCTAAATGCAATGAAGCAAGACTGGGCTCAGGTAGTTAAAGACTGTAATAGGTTGTTTAATCTGAATGAATATGAGCTGGTTTCTAACTATGGGGATATTTTTCAACCTACTGGAGAGCATTGTAAAGAATCTATTTTTGAAGTAAACTATGGTGAAAATAGTATTGCTGGATGGGGAAGTAGAAATCCAGGTTCTTGGACTGCGGTAAGCTTTACCCCGAGAACTCAAAATGGTGCGGGCTTTTGTCAAGTTACTACGGAGTTGGCCAATAGTTATGAGCAAGGAGATCCTCGAAAAGATTTGAGTATTTACGAGTTTGTTAGTAATGATTACGGAACCAATTTGTATAATCGAAAATATTCATGTGCTCCATATTCTGATTATCCATGGCCTGTTAATGGTGTTAGTCACGGAGGTGTCAATACTCGTTTAGTACGTTTAGCCGATATTTATTTACTGTATGCTGAAGCCGAATACCATTTAGCTAATGAGGACAAAGCTCGAGAATATGTCAATAAAGTCAGGAAAAGAGCCCGAGGAGGAAATAATAATGTTCTGCCTGATATTACGGAAACAGGAAACTCTTTGTTAACTAAAATATATCATGAAAGGCGGGTCGAATTAGCTGGTGAGGGGATAAGATTTTGGGACTTAGTTCGAACCGGTCGAGCAGCCAAGGTTCTAAAAGATAAGGGTTTTATTGAAGGGGTCAGTGAATTGAGGCCTTTACCAAATAAGGATGTTCAAATTTCCAATGGATTATTAGTGCAAAACCCAGGATATTAGTTTCAAATACCTGACCTAAATTAAAAGATACATTCCAAATAAATATTGAACCCCATTTTTGTTAACTACGAGAATGGGGTTTGTTTTTGTGAATTTTTGGGGCGATAAAAGTAACCCATATCTCTCGAACTACAAGACCAATGAGCGTATCGGATATCCTCGAAGCTGCGCTGCTTTTTCTTGGCAGATATTCCACACTTTATGCATCCAACAACGCTGTGATTTGGTATCATGAAACTGCTCATCAATAGCTTGCCTATCGAAAATTTACAAATTAAAATCGTTGGGCTAATTTTAGGATTTGATACTGTAAAGGTCGCAGAAATTAATAAGAAGGAAGTGGTGCAAAAAGTGAGCAATGGCTTTCAAATAGCTGCCTAAATTGGGCACACAGATTTTAAGGTCTTTCAACAAACTAAAATAAAATCCCCCCCTTATTGTAAATTAATTTTGACCATTACTGCGTGCAGAAAAGCTAAATTTAGGCTTTAAATCCTTTGCTTCCTCAATTGTGGGGAAAGGCTTATTTTTTAGCATTGATATATTTTAACATGAGATCATTTTTGTTTATTTTTTTTCTTTTAGCCTCAGCCTGTGGTGGTAAATCTTATGATACTAAGGTCAATTCCCCTGATGCAAAAAATGAAATTTCATTTAGTATAAATGAACAAGGAGCTTTGTTTTATTCCATATCACATAAGGGCAAGCAGGTCATCAAGCCATCAGTACTCGGGTTTCAGCTAAAAAAATATTCGTTGAAGGATGGCTT
The DNA here is from genome assembly GCF_036492425.1 of Persicobacter psychrovividus. NCBI lineage: Bacteria > Pseudomonadati > Bacteroidota > Cytophagia > Cytophagales > Persicobacteraceae > Persicobacter > Persicobacter psychrovividus. The sequence continues at coordinate 72,561 of NZ_AP025300.1, read as the reverse complement.
TGAGGTGGTAAAAACGACTCAAGAAGAAGACAATAGTAAGTGGAAAACAATTTGGGGTGAGCGGGAGACGGTACAAGATCATTATCGGCAGGTAACGATTAAATTAAGGCAAAAAAAAACAGGCATTCTTTTGAATATAAGCGGCAGAGCCTATAATGATGGGGTAGCTTTTCGTTATGAATTTCCATCTCAAGAAAAATTGAATAAGTTCACGATAATGGATGAGTTGACAAGTTTTGATTTTGCCGGGGATTACAAAGCATGGTGGAATTTTGCTGATTATGATAATTATGAAAAAGTTTATTACCACTCCCCAATATCCCAGATTGGTGATACCGTGAATTTCGAACGTCGAGTAGGTAAAGAGGAGCGTGCAGATATGTGTAATACACCATTAACGATGGAAATCGCTGATGATTTATTGATCAGTATTCATGAGGCTAATTTGGTGGACTATGCAGGAATGAACCTGTTGAATACACATGATGGAATAAAATTAAAAGCCAAATTAACCCCTTGGAGAAATGGTGATTTAGTACGAACAAAGGCTCCTATGCATACGCCTTGGCGTACAATTCAAATTGCAGAGAAAGCAGGGGATTTAATAGAGTCAACCATGATCTTGAACTTAAACCCACCTTCTGCAATAAAGAATTCAGATTGGATTCATACCTCAAAGTACATTGGCCTTTGGTGGGAAATGCACACCGGGCGCTCATCATGGGCAGAAAAGAGGCAATTTGGGAAAAAATTACCAGCGAGCAGGCCACATGGAGCGACGACCAAGAACGCCAAGTATTATATTGATTTTGCGGCAAAGCATGGTATTAAAGATGTATTGATCGAGGGGTGGACTAAAGGATGGGATGATATGGAGCCAGACTGGAAAGGTTATGGTATTTTTGATTGGGAGACACCAGCTACTGATTTTGACCTGGATGAGGTCACCAAATATGCTGCTGGAAAAGGAGTACGAATGATGGCTTACCATGAAACTATTTCCGACGTTGATCATTATGAGCCTAAAATGGATCAGCTTTATCGAGACGCTTACAATAAAGGCATTAGGGTGATTAAAGTTGGATATACGGGCGATGTGAATTACAATTCTACTGTGCCAGGTAGTTATGCACAACATCATCACGGGCAGTATATGGTGCGTCATTATCGTAAAATGATTCAAACAGCCGCAAAGAATAAAATCATGATTATTAACCATGAACCTATCAAATTTACGGGAGAGCAACGTACTTACCCTAATTTATTGGCGCGTGAAGGCGTTCGAGGTGGGGAGTATAATGCCTGGAGTAAAGGAAATTCTCCAGAGCATGGCGTTATTCTTCCGTTTACTCGCATTTTGGGTGGGCCAATTGATTATACAGTTGGTTACTTTGAAGTGATGTTACCGGAAATATCATGGGCAAAATTTGAGCCCAGGATTAGATCAACTGTTGCCAAACAGTTGGCCTATTTTATTACAATGTATAGTCCAATTCCGATGGCTGCGGATCTGCCTAAATTTTATGAAAGAGATCTGGAAGCCTTTCAGTTTATCAAGGATGTAGCGACCAATTGGTCAGAATCAAAAGTACTTCATGCAAAAATTGGTGATTATCTCACAATGGTGAGAAAAGAACGGGGAACAAATGATTGGTATTTAGGCAGTATTACCGACGAAAACGCTCGCAACTTAACAATTAATTTAGATTTCCTTACAAAGGGGATAAAGTACCAGGCAACGATTTATGCCGATGGAGAAAATAATGATTGGAAAACAAAGCCATATAAGGTAGATGTCATTAAGAAAGAAGTGACTGCTGCTGATCAGTTAAACATCAAATTGGCTGCAGGAGGAGGGCAGGCGATTCAATTTAAGGCAATTGAAAATGCAAAGTAAGCAGATACTTATATTTTTCAATCTGATAAATTGGGCCAATTTCAGCCAAGGTTACTCACCTGATACCGTTGTTTTGGGTACCAAAAATTTCTATTAAAGGATGTTCCTGGCTGACAATTACGAGAGCTATTTTTCGGTTAATTAAATAATCATAGCCATTGACCAAGACCCACTTGCTGCTGAGACCATCCAAAACCTTTTAGCGCAATCTTTCCTCAATCGTGTTGAAGGAGCTGGTCAGCTTGCCGCAGTCAGCAATCAATACGATCGATTAGTATTAACACAGGATGGTAATCAAAGAGGAAGTAATTTGGCGATGTACACAAAGTATGATGCTTTGAATCGTCCTATTATGACAGGATTTACATCTTTACAGGAATTATCGGGTAATCCTAATAATGACGAATTATTGATAGAGAGTATCAACACTTCAATTAATGCGGTAAGTTCTCGTTTCGAAATAAGGGATGGTAGTGACGAAGGATATACAATGAGTCAAACCTACCCAGTCAGTCCAAATAAGGAGCACCTTCTTACGGTTACCTATTATGACCAATATGGGAACGAATCCTTGTCTCAGCCTGAGACTACGGGAACGCCTGGTACAAATCCGCCTTCAGGAAACTACGAGAGCATTTCAGGAAATCAAAGTTTTTCTTCTGCATCTCAGGCTACGAGTAGTCAATATTATGTGAAAGCTGGTGGTTCATTAACTTTTACAGGTGATTTCCAATTTAGCGCTGCTACATATGGTTCTTTATCGGTTTATAGTGAGGTATTACCAACGCAAGGAAATGAAACCGACCTAGTAAAAGGCCAAATCACCACCACCAAAACCCGTATCTTAGATCCTTCGAAGGATACGAACCTATACTTAGGCGACTGGCTGACGACTTCTACCTTCTATGATGAAAAGTACCGACCTGTACGGGTGATCAGTGAGAATCATTTGGGTGGAAAGGACATCATCGAAACGGAATATGATTTTGTGGGAACGGTCTTGGCGACTACCCGCACGCATCAAGTTCCAGGAAAAGCTGATGTGGTGATTAAGGAATCCACGGAGTATGATCATGCACTACGTCCTTTGCATGTGAAGCACAAGGTAAATAATGAACCTGAGATTACTTTGGTTTCCTATGAATACAACCAATTGGGGCAACAGATTGGTAAGCATTGGCATGGAAATGAGGCTAATGGTATCTCAACAATGATGAACATTCGTGGTTGGACCACCTCGATTGCACATAAGAGTGAAAGCAAGTACAAGCAAGACATAAAATATTATGAAGGCTTGACTGCTGATGTTACCCCTCAATACAATGGGAATATAGCCGCGATTGAAGCGACTAATAATGGGAATGAACAAGCCTACAATTTCAGCTATGATGCGTTGAATAGGCTGACTGCGGCGAATAGTCCATCTGATAAGCCCAATTATAGTGTGACGGATTTGAGTTATGATTTGAACGGGAATATTAAATCGTTGAATAGACTTCACCCAGATTATCATAATATAAACCCAATCGATGCTCTTTCATATAACTATGAAGGGAACAAGTTGCTCAACGTGCAGGATGCCAGTGATTTTAATGATGATAAAATTGTAAAGGATTTTCAACAATTAGGTTCAAGTGATTTGACGGCAGAGCATTATGGGTATGATAAAAATGGCAATTGATAAGAATAGTAAGATAGACACAATCATCTATAATTTTCTTAACTTACCTCTGGAGATTGTTTTTGAAAAAGAGACAGGTCAACAGGAATCGAAATCGATAAAATACATGTATGATGCATTTGGTAATAAGCTTAATATGGAGAATTCAGCGGGCGAAATGTCTGATTATATTGCTGGCATTCATTATAATAAGGGGGATTTAAGCTTTGTTCAGACTCGTGAAGGAAAGGTTGAGAGAGAACAAAATGGTAGTAATTTTGAATACTCTTACAACCTAACCGATCATTTAGGGAATGTTCGCCAAGTCTTGAATAAAGATGGAGCGGTGCAACAATCCACGGATTATTATCCGTTTGGGTTAGTCGCCCATGGTGGCTCTACTGCAAAGAATAGGTATTTATATAATAACAAAGAATTGCAGGAGGAAACTGAATGGCATGACTATGGTGCGAGGATGTATGATGCGCAGATTGGGAGATTCTTTACCCAGGATAGGTTTGCTGAGAAATATTTAGACCTTACTCCTTATCAATATGGAGCAAATAACCCTATTAAATTTATTGATGTGAATGGGGATTCAACTGTTGTTACTATATCAGGGACAGATACCCAATTTATGAAAACAACAAATAATCAAGAAACGTATCAAGGCTATAAATTAAGTGTATATGAAAACTTATCTTTAGAACAGTATAATCAATTAAAGGAAAACGGTGAATTACCAGATCCATCATTTTCTACTTATGTTGGTCGAGATGCCCATTATGTGAAGAGGAAAGGGAAAGCAATAAAGCATTCTGAAAAACGGTATGGCAGTAATAATGAAGCTCCACCAGGTGAATATTATATTTTTCAAAAAGGAACAAATGGAGATGCGACTTCTGGTAAATATAACCTTTATATTGGTGACGAAAATGGTAGCCGTATTATTAATGGCAAGGATGGAGTTAGAAAAGGAATTGCACTTCATGGATGGGATCCTAGGTTCAGTCAAGGTTGTCTAACAACATTCAAATCGGGATCAAATGGAGGTGTTTCTAATATTATTAATGCTATACCTGATCTTACTGATGATAGTCAGCCTGTTCGCCTAATTATAGAAAAAAGACCTGTGGTTCCTTTTGAGAAAGGAGGACAATCTTTAAGGATAGGAATAAAATATGGAGTACCATATAGTCGTGAATTTTTAAATCAATAGATATGAAGTATGTAATAATTTTCCTGATTGTAGTATTTTGCAACGATGTTTTAGCTCAAAGAACAGTTAATAAACAAGATTCAATATTTATATATAAAACTTTATTGTTTGTGAATGACTCTAATTTCAATCAGACTAATTTAGATGAGCCATTTATTGAGGAGTTTTGGGAAGAAAATAAAATAGAAGCATTAAAATATTATAAGGAAGCTGCATACATTAAATCAATATCAATTGTGGATAGAGTTATAATGATACATTATTTACCTATTTCCGAACAATTAGAGCTACATCAATGGCTTATGGACAATCTAGAAAGTAAAATAGATACTGTTTCTTACTATAGAGTGTTGGATAGTGACTATGGTTTAAATTATTCAGACTTAAATATCCCTAAACAGTTAGTGTACAGGTATTGCCCTCAATGTAAATATGATTAAATTAAGTATAAGTTTATGTGTTACCCTAAAAACTGTGTATAACGAGCCATTTTTTGATAATTTTTGTCTTGTTCTGAAATAACTTGGCACCTTATAGCGACTTTTTCATCTGATTGCACTTTCTAAATTTTGTACTATGCCAAGTATATGTTTTAGAATGCATTTCGAGTTGACACCAAGTAACCACGGGAAATTTCAAAATTGGTGGTAAACCAAGTTCGAGGCATATAATACCATTCAAAACACCACAACAGATCATGGACATCACCCATGATCTGTTTATTTTTATACTTATCACAAAAATATCAACTATGAAATACAAAACGCTCATTTTGCTCTTATTCATTTTCACGGCTATGAACAGCTTCGGGCGGCCTTATGTCGGTCGGAATATCATGTTTGGTAGTGGTCTGAATGAAAGTAATAAATAGGACCATATGGGTAGTTTGGCTAAATCTTCGGATGGTGCATTTCAGAAATTGAAGGTAGAGGTTTTTGGAGGAAACTGGCATTATCGGGCTTTGGGTACCCGTAACTATTTGATTTGGGTTAGGGATTAGGAGAACCATACCCATGCTAATGCATACGCATGATTTGATCTAAAATCCTTATATTGCACAAGTAAAACCTAAAGCGCATTATGAAAGCATTAGCCATCGGCACATCAGATTTTAGAAAGATCCGATTAGAGGACTGTTATTATATCGATAAGTCATTGTTCATCGAAGAACTAATGGAGGGAAAAAGTCAAGCCTTACTATTCCCACGTCCTCGCCGATTTGGTAAAACGCTCAACATGAGCATGCTGAAATATTTTTTCGATATTGATCATGTCGAGGAAAATAGAAAGCTTTTTAAAGGTTTAGCGATTGAAAATTCTCCTGCATGGGAACACCAGGGAAAATACCCCGTGATTTTTTTGACGTTTAAGGATTGGAAGTTGCCGACTTTTAGTCAAATGATGAGTCGTTTGGGGGGGATATTAGCTGATCTTATAGATCAAAATTTTCCCTATTTATTGGATTTTGAAGGACTTTCACCTCGAGAAAAAAAATACTTAAATAAGGTTTATAACGAAGAAGCCGACGAAACTTCCTTATCCGCTTTTTTGAAACATACCGCCAGCGCATTAAAAAAATACCACGGTACCGCCCCAATCCTCTTGATCGACGAATACGACGCTCCGATTCATGCCGCCCATACCCACGGGTATTTACCTGAGATGCTCAATTTCATGCGCAATTTTCTTTCGGCAGGCTTTAAGGACAATGAGCATTTGACCAAAGGGATCATTACGGGCATCTTGCGAGTAGCAAAGGAAAATATTTTCTCAGGCCTGAATAATATTACGACCTACTCGATTTTGAATCGTCAGTTTTCGGACAAATTTGGTCTGACGCAGGCGGAAGTAGATCAGTTACTCACCGATGCAGACTTTACGGAAGATCGGGAGAAGGTTGCGAATTGGTACAATGGTTATGCTTTTGGCGGCACCACGCAGATTTATAATCCATGGTCAATTTTGAATTATGTTGCTCACATCCCTGATGGGTTACGGGCTTATTGGGTCAATACTTCTTCCAATGAATTAATACAAGAGATCTTACCGAAGGCAGATAAAGCAACCCAAGATATTCTTTTCGATTTATTGAAAGGCGAAAAGGTAGCCGCGCAGATTGACGAGTTTACGGTTTTCAATGACTTATATGCTGGGCGAAAGACGACGGTTTTAGGTCTGTTATTATTTAGTGGGTACCTGACGGCAGAAGATCGCATCGATCTAAATACCTATGAATTGCGCATCCCGAATCAGGAGATCAAAAGTATGTTCCAGAATATGTTGCAAAATTATATCGGAACGAGCATCACCCAAGCCAAAGACACTGTTCTGATACAATCGCTATTGGAGCAAAGGGCGAATACTTTTGCCGAAGCGTTGGCACAATATGTAAAAACATCTTTCAGCTATTTCGACATTGGAAAAGAGGGCAACACAGAAAAGATCTACCATGCTTTTATGCTGGGTTTGCTGGCACATTTGGACAAAAATTACTACATCCGATCCAATCGGGAAGTCGGCTACGGTCGTGCAGATATCTATTTTTACCCAAAAGATACGACCAACCCTAAAGCTTGGATTTTGGAATTCAAGAAGAAAGATGCCGATGACAAGGGAGATTTGAAATCCCTTGCCGAAGATGCACTAAAGCAAATCTATGACCGTGACTATCTCGATGAAATCAAAGCCCACGGACATACGGAAATTTTATGTATGGGCGTTGCTTTTGAAGGTAAACAGGTGGTTTGTGCTTTTGATCGTTAATCCCTGATTATGAGCGACTGCAACTTCCTCAATTTACCCCAAAAGGTTATCATTAATGGTGAGGAAATTACCTATCTTTATGATGCGGCGGGGAATAAGTTACAATTTAGTAATCCCGGTGGTAGTACGGATTATATTGCTGGAATCCATTATGAAGATGGAGCCTTAGCATTTGTTCAACATAGAGAAGGAAAGTATGACTTAAAAGGAGGTAAATATTTCTACAACCTAACCGATCATTTGGGGAACGTACGCCAAGTCTTGAATAAAGATGGAGCGGTGCAACAATCCACGGATTATTATCCGTTTGGATTGGTGGCTCATCAAAATGGTGGTACGGTTGGAAACAATAAGTACCTATATAACAACAAGGAGTTGCAGGATCATACAGGTTGGTACGACTATGGTGCGAGGATGTATGATGTGCAGATTGGTAGATGGCATGTGGTGGATCCGTTTGTTGGGCTTTCGTTTAGTCAAACACCATATCATTATGTTTATAACAATCCGATAAACTATACTGACCCAAATGGGATGTGGACTGTGGAAAAAGATGGTAGTATAAAATCGGATAGTGAAGAGGAAGCTCAAGCTTTATTTAGAGCACTTCAGGCTCAACAGAATCATAATGATGGTTTTGAGCTTATCGTGGATACTTATGAAGGCGGAAATAAAGGAGATGAAGCATTTCGATTTGTTTCTAATGATGGTAAAATGACTCAAATAGCTTATCAAATGACAGACAGAGGAACAAGCCATAAGCATAGTAGTGGAGACTCTTGGTCATTTGGTGGTTCATTTATTGCGGGGGTAGGAGCTGAGTTTTCAGTAGGTAAAGTTTATGATGGATACGGTAATAGTAATTGGTTTTGGAATATTAATGGCGGATTTGGATTTGATATAGGAATTAGCTTTTCCGCATCGGAAGTATCAAGTTTATACAGAAATAGACCGTTTGAAGTAAATGATTGGGAGGGTGAAGGTGCTGGCTATTTTCTAGGCTCAGAATATCTTTCGGATTTATCATTTGCTAAATCTTGGAATACTCCAAAAGAAAATCGTAGGAATATGTTAAAATTCTATCATGCCACTAATCCTAGAAAAGTTGGGGCTACTTATAGAGCTACGGATGTAGGTATTCCATTACTTGGTGGTTTTGATGAATTATCCTTTCCAGTATCAGGAGCATATACATTTGGTGTTACAAGGTTTTTTTAAAAAATATATAGTATGTCAAAAAAATCAATATCAATTTTGTTAGTTTTAGCATATGTATTATTTTTCTTCATACAAGAAAATTTTGAGAATCCATATGTTAAAAATGAATATTTTTATTCATTAAGCTTCAAAGGGAAAATAGAAGATAAAAAACAATTATCAACTGAACATAATATTGCGAGGTTTAGTGTTGTGAATGATTCAAGTAAGTTGATGATTGCTTTACCAAACAACCCAAACGAATTTTTTGAAACTATACAAGAAGGAGATTTCATATATAAAAGAAAAAATAGTATCTATTGTTATTTGATAAGAAATAGGGATACCATAAAATTACAGTTTTCCTTCCCTGAGGGAACGCCTTTAGATACTATAGCTTCATTTAATAATTAGAGTGTATAAAATAGGCCTCTCAGCAACGCTAAGTTTGGAATTTCAAAACTGAAGGTAACAAGTTCGAGGCATTCACTATTCAAAACACCACAACAGATCATGGACACTAACCATGATCTGCTTATTTTTATATTGATCACAAAAACATCAATCATGAAATACAAAACACTCTTTTTGCTCTTATTCATTTTCACGGCTATGAATAGCTTCGGGCGGCCTTATGTCGGTCGGAATATCATGTTCGGTAGTGGCCTGAATGAAAGTAATAAATAGGACCATGTAGGTAGTTTGGCTAAATCTTCTGAGGCTGCATTTCAGAAATTGAAGGTAGAGGTTTTTGGAGGAAATTGGCATTATCGGGCTTTGGGTAGGCGAAGCTATTCGATTTCGGTTAGGGATTAGGAGAACCATACCCATGCTAATGCATACACATGATTTGATCTAAAATCCTTATATTGCACAAGTAAAACCTAAAGCGCATTATGAAAGCATTAGCCATCGGCACATCAGATTTTAGAAAGATCCGATTAGAGGACTGTTATTATATCGATAAGTCATTGTTCATCGAAGAACTAATGGAGGGAAAAAGTCAAGCCTTACTATTCCCACGTCCTCGCCGATTTGGTAAAACGCTCAACATGAGCATGCTGAAATATTTTTTCGATATTGACCATGCCGAAGAAAACAAAAAGCTTTTTAAAGGTTTAGCCATCGAAAACTCTCCTGCATGGGGACACCAAGGGAAGTATCCCGTGATTTTTTTGACGTTTAAGGATTGGAAGGAGAAGAGTTTTGATGGAGCTATGGAAAGCATTCAAGATCAGCTTTCTAATTATGTAAAATCCAATTTCGGCTATATGCTTTCTTCTGATAAATTGGATGAATTTGATAAAGACTACCTTAAAAAGATCATTCAGTGGGAAGCGAAACGGATTCAAATTCAGAGATTTCTGCGTTATTTTGGTGAATTTTTGAAGAAACATCATGGCACCGCCCCCATCCTTTTAATCGACGAATACGACGCTCCGATTCATGCCGCCCATACCCACGGGTATTTACCTGAAATGCTCAATTTCATGCGCAATTTTCTTTCGGCAGGCTTTAAGGACAATGAGCATTTGACCAAAGGGATCATTACGGGCATCTTGCGAGTAGCAAAGGAGAATATTTTTTCTGGATTGAATAATATTACGACTTATTCGATTTTGAATCGTCAGTTTTCGGACAAATTTGGTCTGACGCAGGCGGAAGTAGATCAGTTACTCACCGATGCAGACTTTACGGAAGATCGGGAGAAGGTTGCGAATTGGTACAATGGTTATGCTTTTGGCGGCACCACGCAGATTTATAATCCATGGTCAATTTTGAATTATGTTGCTCACATCCCTGATGGGTTACGGGCTTATTGGGTCAATACTTCTTCCAATGAATTAATACAAGAGATCTTACCGAAGGCAGATAAAGCAACCCAAGATATTCTTTTCGATTTATTGAAAGGCGAAAAGGTAGCCGCGCAGATTGACGAGTTTACGGTTTTCAATGACTTATATGCTGGGCGAAAGACGACGGTTTTAGGTCTGTTATTATTTAGTGGGTACCTGACGGCAGAAGATCGCATCGATCTAAATACCTATGAATTGCGCATCCCGAATCAGGAGATCAAAAGTATGTTCCAGAATATGTTGCAAAATTATATCGGAACGAGCATCACCCAAGCCAAAGACACTGTTCTGATACAATCGCTATTGGAGCAAAGGGCGAATACTTTTGCCGAAGCGTTGGCACAATATGTAAAAACATCTTTCAGCTATTTCGACATTGGAAAAGAGGGCAACACAGAAAAGATCTACCATGCTTTTATGCTGGGTTTGCTGGCACATTTGGACAAAAATTACTACATCCGATCCAATCGGGAAGTCGGCTACGGTCGTGCAGATATCTATTTTTACCCAAAAGATACGACCAACCCTAAAGCTTGGATTTTGGAATTCAAGAAGAAAGATGCCGATGACAAGGGAGATTTGAAATCCCTTGCCGAAGATGCACTAAAGCAAATCTATGACCGTGATTATCTCGATGAAATCAAAGCCCACGGGCATACTGAAATTTTGTGTATGGGCGTTGCTTTTGAAGGTAAACAGGTGGTTTGTGCTTTTGATCGTTAATCCCTGATTATGAGCAACTGCAACTTCCTCAATTTACCCCAAAAGGTTATCATTAATGGTGAGGAAATTACCTATCTTTATGATGCTGCGGGGAATAAATTACAATTTAGTAATCCTGATGGCAGTACGGATTATGTCGCTGGAATCCATTATGAAGATGGAGCCTTAGCACTTGTTCAACATAGAGAAGGAAAGTATGACTTAAAAGGAGGTAAATATTTTTACAACCTAACCGATCATTTAGGGAACGTACGCCAAGTCTTGAATAAAGATGGGGTGGTACAGCAATCGACGGATTATTTCCATTCGGACTCGTGGCTCATCAAAATGGGGATGCTGGAAGTGTTAATAAATACCTGTATAACAACAAGGAACTGCAGGATATTACAGGATGGTATGACTATGGTGCGAGGATGTATGATGCGAGGATTGGTAGATTTCATACCCAAGATAGGTTCGCAGAGAAATATTTAGATTTTACTCCTTATCAGTATGGGGCGAATAATCCAATTAAATTTATTGATGTGAATGGGGATTCTATAAGCTTTTCAGATGCTTTAATTAATAATTCCAATGCATATGCATTAATAATGCATTATTTATTCAATACTGACAGTGGGAGAGATTTTTTTGCAAAATATGGAGATGAAGATGGGGAATTTTTTAGCACTAAAGTAGAATTTGATATCTTAAAAGGAGCCCCAGGAACACATGGTCAACACTATGCATATGCCACAGATGATAAGGGAAAACCACAATCATTAGGAACCAAAGAAGAAATTAAAGGTTATTCAAACGCAACAAATAAAGTATCAAAAGATCAACGAATAATTCATAAAATCAAGATTAAGCCTGCCCCACGCTATAATGGGCATTTAATCAGACCACGTAGGGTTATGACTATTGAACATGAAAAACAGCATCTAGAGTTAATGCAAAAAGATATTATGAGAGACGGAACAGTTGATTTGGATGAAAAACAACATCATAGTATTATGAAAAAAAATAAAGAGTTGAAAAATATGCGAGCAAAGGTCTATATCCAATGTGGAGGGAAAGCAAGGGGTAAGGAGTTGATAGATGAAATAAATGCATTTGATGATTAGATTAATTATAATAACGTTATTGATGATTATAACTTTACCTTATTGTTATGGTCAAAATGATAGAACTCTATTTATTGGTGGCTCCATGAGTCAAACATTAGCAAATAAAGAGGAGTTTTTTGTTACAAGTAATAAGCTAAAAAAAAATGACACTACTTTTTATACATCAGATATTTATCCTGGAATGGAGTTTGATTTTATCCATAACAAAATTTGCAGAATGGTTATAGGCAATAAAACATATTCTGCTAATAATTTAGTGTTTCACTCTACAGATTGTGGAGATTTTTATACTTTTTATGGGAATTTATTAGGTCAAAATAAATTCTTATTTTGTTTGCAAAAATCGGAGGGGATCATTGCTGTTGTTAATCTAAATAATGGCTCATTTGCAATTAAAGAAGATATTGAAAAACATGAAATGGCGGTAATTATTAGCTTATTATTTTCAAGGAAGTGACCTTGTGTCTTATCCTGAAATAACTTGGCAGTTTTCGTTCACTTTTTCATCAGGTATACATTGAAAGCAATTGTACTTTACTAAGTTTAGTGTTTTTAGATTACAATTCAAGAAGTCGCCACGATCCCACGGGAAATTTCAAAATTGGTAGTAAACCAAGTTCGAGGCGTATAATACCATTCAAAACACTACAACAGATCATGGACACTCTCCATGATCTGTTTATTTTTATACTTATCACAAAAACATCAATCATGAAATACAAAACACTATTTTTACTCTTATTCATTTTCACGGCTATGAACAGCTTCGGGCGGCCTTATGTCGGTCGGAATATCATGTTCGGCAGTGGTCTGAATGAAAGTAATAAATAGGACCATGTGGGTAGTTTGCCTAAATCTTCGGATGGTGCATTTCAGAAATTGAAAGTAGAAGTTTTTGGAGGAAACTGGCATTATCGGGCTTTGGGTACCCGTACCTATTCGATTTCAGTTAGGGATTAGGTGAATATCACTTGACTTGGTACAGACACATGATTTGATCTAAAATCCTTATATTGCACCAGGAAAACCTAAAGCGCATTATGAAAGCATTAGCCATCGGCACATCAGATTTCAAGGAGATCATCGAGACAGACGCTTATTATATCGATAAGACGTTATTCATCGAAGAATTAATGGTCGGTAATAAAGTTAAATCCGCACTATTTCCACGCCCTCGCCGATTTGGTAAAACCCTCAACATGAGCATGCTGAAATATTTCTTCGATATTGATCATGTCGAGGAAAATAGAAAGCTTTTTAAAGGTTTAGCGATTGAAAATTCTCCTGCATGGGAACACCAGGGAAAATACCCTGTGATTTTTTTGACGTTTAAGGAATTGAAATGTACTTCTATGGAGGAGTTCTTAGAAAAATTCTTGGACTTTCTCGTTGGCATAATTGAAAACAACTACCCTTATATCGAAAAAATAGAAGGCTTGGTGCGTAGTGAAAAACGATTTTTAAATCGCTTATTCGACTTTAATGCCAGCCAATCAGATTTAGAAAAGACCTTGAAAACGTTAGGAGCTATTCTAAATAAACACCACGGCACCGCACCCATCCTTTTAATCGACGAATACGACGCTCCGATTCATGCCGCCCATACCCACGGGTATTTACCTGAGATGCTCAATTTCATGCGGAATTTCCTTTCGGCTGGTTTTAAGGACAATGAGCATTTGACCAAAGGGATCATTACGGGCATCTTGCGAGTAGCAAAGGAAAATATTTTCTCAGGCCTGAATAATATTACGACCTACTCGATTTTGAATCGTCAGTTTTCGGACAAATTTGGTTTGACGCAGCCGGAAGTAGATCGGCTACTCAACGATGCGGACTGTACGGAAGATCGGGAGAAGGTTGCGAATTGGTACAATGGTTATGCTTTTGGTGGCACGACGCAGATTTATAATCCATGGTCAATTTTGAATTATGTTGCTCACATCCCTGATGGGTTACGGGCTTATTGGGTCAATACTTCTTCCAATGAATTAATACAAGAGATCTTACCGAAGGCAGATAAAGCAACCCAAGATATTCTTTTCGATTTATTGAAAGGCGAAAAGGTAGCCGCGCAGATTGACGAGTTCACAGTTTTCAATGACTTGTATGCTGGGCGAAAGACGACGGTTTTAGGTCTGTTATTATTTAGTGGGTACCTGACGGCAGAAGATCGCATCGATCTAAATACCTATGAATTGCGCATCCCGAATCAGGAGATCAAAAGTATGTTCCAGAATATGTTGCAAAATTATATCGGAACGAGCATCACCCAAGCCAAAGACACTGTTCTGATACAATCGCTATTGGAGCAAAGGGCGAATACTTTTGCCGAAGCGTTGGCACAATATGTAAAAACATCTTTCAGCTATTTCGACATTGGAAAAGAGGGCAACACAGAAAAGATCTACCATGCTTTTATGCTGGGTTTGCTGGCACATTTGGACAAAAATTACTACATCCGATCCAATCGGGAAGTCGGCTACGGTCGTGCAGATATCTATTTTTACCCAAAAGATACGACCAACCCTAAAGCTTGGATTTTGGAATTCAAGAAGAAAGATGCCGATGACAAGGGAGATTTGAAATCCCTTGCCGAAGATGCACTAAAGCAAATCTATGACCGTGACTATCTCGATGAAATCAAAGCTCACGGACATACGGAAATTTTATGTATGGGCGTTGCTTTTGAAGGCAAACAGGTGGTTTGTGCCTTTGATCGTTAACCCCTGGTTATAAGCAACTGCAACTTCCTCAATTTACCCCAAAAGGTTATCGTTAATGGTGAACAATTAGCATTCCTGAAATACAGAGTAATGAGGCTACCCATTATAAAATATCTCATGTAACGGTTATGGTGATGCTCGAAGGTATCGGTTTGAGAAAACGAAAAAACAGGAAGCATTATCAATCTAAAAACAGTCTTAAATTAGCTTAAATAGCTTTTTTTGATTTTGTTTAGTCATGGACATCACCTCTAAATATACCGACTCACTTAAGGATCATAACGATCTGAAGCACCGTTTTGAGGAGGCGCAAAAGTAGCTCGGATATTTCTTGAAATGGCGTAATGGGTCCAAATCAGAAAAGGTGCCTAAAGGGTAACTGGTCGATCAAAAGCAAATAGCTATTGGAGGGGAATAACCCCTTGATATTCTAATTGAAGAGCATGCAAAAAATACAAATTTAACCTTAGGGTTTTACCTTGTAAAGGTCGCAGAAATTAAGGATAAGCATGTGGTGCAAAAAAACATTGATAATGCATTTTTTCTCCCCCATCATTAAGAGGATTCCTCACCTTTCCTGGTGGGCATTTTCATTAATTTGAAAACGATAAATTTTTTAATGATGAGATATATAATACTACTTTTTCTATCAGCGCTACTGAGTTTTCGAAGCCTATGGGCGCAATCGTCTCGATATGATCGTACTGAGCGTCAAAAAATCAATGTTAATGCCGACTGGAAATTCGTTTTTGGAGCGCCAGAAATGAATTACAATAAGGTCAATTTTAACAGCGATGAGGCTACTGAAGTAAGCATTCCACATGGACTTCGACTTACTTCCTTCCGCATGGACAGTACCAAAGACAATAGATATCAGAAAAATTACCTGCGAGATATCGGTTGGTATCAGAAAAAAATGGTTATTAATGCTAAGGCTCACCAAAAAGTCTTTTTGGAATTTGAGGCCGTACACAACGTAACTGATTTGTGGGTTAACGGTCAACATGTCGGCCAACATAGTTTAGGAGGATACACCCCTTTCCACTTTGATATTACCGATTTTGTCAATAGAGGTACCGAGAATACGATCACAATCAAAGCAGATAACAGCTTTGACCCAAGTATCTCTCCAGATCCTGACGCTTCGGATTTTGTGAAATTTGCTGGAATTTATCGTGATGTATATTTGGTCGTTACCGACCCTGTTCATGTTGGTTTCAATTGGGAGGATATCAATGCAGGCGTACATATTACAACCCCTGCGGTCAATAAACGAAGTGGAACAGTAACTATTAAGACTAATGTAAAGAATGAATGGGATAAAGCTCAAAAAGTAACCGTGGAAACCAGGGTGGTCAATGCCGAAGGGATCGTGCTCAAAAAGCTAAGCAATGAAAAAACCATTCCTGCCAAAAGCAATACCTCCTTCCATCAGACTACTGGAATAGACCGAGATTTTCATTTATGGTCTCCAGATTCACCCTATTTATATCGAGCAATTTCAACCATTTATGTTGAAAATAAAGCGGTAGATTTTGTGGAAAACAGCTTCGGATTCCGTTGGTTTGAGCTTGTTGCTGGACAAGGGTTGCTTCTGAATGGAGAGCCCCTTTTCTTAATCGGTGTCAATCGTCATCAGCACTTCCCTATAATCGGGGATGCCGTCCCCAATAGCCTTCAAATTCAAGAAGCTAAAATGTATAAAGAGGCGGGGATGAATGCGGTTAGAACCTCACATTATACCCAAGATGATGCCTTCATAGAAGCTTGCGATAAATTAGGGCTGATTGTTTACGAGGAAGCCCCTACTTGGATTGATTGGGGGGATAAATTATGGTGGCAAAAACTCGAAATGGTCACTCGTAGAATGATTCGAAACCACAAAAACCATCCATCGATCTTGTTTTGGGGTGCGGGTATTAACCACCGAGGCCCCGTGCCTCAGATGCAGTATGCGGTAAAAGAGGAAGACCCATTTAGACTTACCGCTTCAGCGAGTAGTGCATGGAATGGCGTTAAAAATGCGGGCATTACCGACATTTACGCCACAATGGACTACCGTTGGACTTCAATGCCTGATGGTGATTTTGCCATGTCGATGGAGCATGGTTGTCACCCTAATAGTGAAGCGAACCAATTTCACATTTCTCGCTATAAGGAAAGAAAAAATAATATAGGTTGCTTTGCATGGCTCGGAGCCGATTATAATCGACTTGGCCCTGATAACGAACCAAACAAAGAGAAAATGTCAGACTACGCTGTCCTGACGGCATTCCGCTTACCTAAACCGGTTTATTATTGGTATCAGTCCGAATTGACCCCGGCTCCTATGGTTCATATTGGGGATCATCGCGCTTCAAACAATGGAAAAGTACGCGTCTTCAGTAATGCACAAGTTGTAGAACTGTATCAGGATGGGCAATTGATGGCCACCCAAACGGCAGATAATAGCGAACAAAAAAATAACTTAAACCATCCTTCTTTCACCTTTTTCCATGATTGGAAGGCGGGGCAATTGGAAGCCGTAGCCTATAAGAATGGTGTGGTTGTCGCAAGAGATCAAAGGACAAAAGCTCAAAAACCCTATAAAATTCGTTTGGAGAAAACTGACGATGTTGGATTTGGAGATGGAGATATGCAATTAGTGCATGCATATATTGAAGATAAATGGGGTAATCTGTGTTCGGACTACACGGAACGTATCAACTTTAAATTAACCGGTGATGGCAAATTGATCGATGACCCGAAAGCGCTGACCAACCCAGCAGAGGTATTTGATGGTATTGCCTCCATATATGTAGCCGCAACAGCAGGAGATAGTAAGTTTAAAGTTGAGGCCTTTAGAAAGGGTTTAAAAAGTGGGCATATCACCGTAAATACAAAGAATATTGATGCAAATGTAATTGAAAATGAGTACCGTCCTGTCTATGATTACCCAAGAATAATGGTGGATATTGGTGGCAAAAAGCAATATGTACAACATGAATTTGAAGCATGGACCGAATCCAAAAGCTTTAAACTTAAAGGTTTTAATGAGGCAGTAGCAAGTTTAGATGCGACAAAAATAGATTGGTCAGGTGGAGCAAGTATGCTGGGTAATCTTAGTTTTATGGGGGCTGACGCTGCCTATGCTACAAAGGGCAAACTATCATTGACCTTAAGCAGCTTACCGGCGGGCACCTACAAATTGGAAACCTATCACCACGTTCGCTTACAGAAATTTAAACTTCCCAAAATCATCCATTGTGACATACAGGATGAACGAGGACTTTCACAAAGGATTTCCGATGACCATGGTGTTTTCTATATGAAACATGATGACGCACAAGAAAGAAAACCATTATTTATGGTTAACTATATTGTATCCAATGGAAAAGATCCAATAGTCTTAGACTTTTACAATGAAAATATAGAGCAAAGTATTTGGTTAAATGGATTGATCTTAGAGCAAGTTAATGCTGTGGATCAACCCAACTTATAATCGATAAATAACTATTACAGAATTAATGAACCAAACCTATTTGATTAAATTTTTTTATGAAAAAGTTAATTTCATTTTTATGGTTTTTAACCACTATAACTTTTTTTGCTGAGGCCAATATCACGAAACAACGATATTCCAAATCAGCCCAACCCACCATTGAAAAATGGGAGGTTTTAGATATTTCTTTCAAAGCCAAAGTTGGAAAGATTAACCCGTTCATCACTAACTTTGATGCCCTGTTTACTGCTCCTAACGGACGGACCCAAAAAGTGCCCGGATTTTACAATGGAAATAATGAATGGGTTATTCGATTTTCAGCAAAGCAAGAAGGTCAGTGGACTTTTACGACCCAATCCAAGATCAAGGCACTGAATGCTCGTAGCGGACAAGTCATTGTAAATAAAAATAATACGAAAGGATACAAGGGTGCGGTGGTAATTCCAGAGGCCAGGCCGGATCGTTTTTTCTACGAAAACGGAGATCCATATATGCTGATGGCTTTCGAGTGTGATTGGTTACATGCCTTGGATTACCACAATGAAAATGGGATGCCCAAAACAGACCGTTTGTTAGAAGTTGTTAAGGAAAATGGCTTCAATCAAATCATCATGAATGTTTTTACCTACAACATATCCGGTAAAGGTGAATGGGCTAAAGATGAGAAATTAGTAAACCATCCGGAATATGAATTTGGTGGCCCAGACGATATTTTCCCCTTTTTAGGAAATAATGAAAATCCTGATTATTCATCATTGAATATTGATTTTTTCAAAAAGTTTGATCGTGTAATTGACCTTATGCATGATAGGCAAATGGTCTCCCACTTGATGATATATGTCTGGAATAAATTAGTTGCCTGGCCTGAGATGTATAGCGAGGCTGACAATATGTATTTTGATTATGTCGTAAAACGGTATCAGGCATTCCCAAATATTATGTGGGATATTTCAAAAGAAGCCTTATTCTATGGCAGAGCTGATGATCAATATATACTTGAACGATTGGAACGCTTTAGAAAACTAAATGATTTCAATAGAACCGTCAGCGTTCACGATTATGGCTTTTGTGCGCGTCATCCGGAAACAGTTGATTATATTTCAAGGCAAACATGGGATTATAGCTTGTATTCACAAATGCTAAATGACCGCAAAAGATTTAAAAATAAGCCAATCTTCAATATCGAACATGGTGGTTATGAAGAAGCCCATTTTCAGGTATTTACGGGCGTTTACACCAATGCAGAGGTTTGTTTAAAAAGAAATTATCAGTGTGCTTTTGCTGGGGCATATTCTACCTATTATTGGCAAGGTCTCTCTTGGGATGTAATGATTCATGACCCTGAAGCACAACCTGAAAATTGGTATCGCCCAAAATTGGAGTACTTTAAATATTTTACTGATTTATTCACGAAGTATCACTGGCATAAATTTAAGCCAACTCCTGGTCATAACTCAAGTGGTTATTCTATGGCCGATGGAGAGGGAACATTCCTCATGTATGTCCCTAAGGAAGTTTATATGATACGAGCGCAATACCTGTTTAATAAAAACTACAAGCCAGGAAAATATAGATGGTTCAATACCCTAACGGGAGAATACACTCCTTATAAGCAATTACCTGATATAAGGGCTCCATTTTACAGTCCTTGGAAAGACATTGCCGACGCAGTTCTTATTGTTGAACAGGATCAAAATAGCTAAATGCGAATTTTATGGCTCATACAAAACCCCATCTTCATTATCTATTGAAAATGGGGTTTGTGTATTTGAAAGGGTAGTATTTGTTTTAGAACAAAAGTACGTTAGCCGCTAATTTCAGCTGAGTTCACCACCCTCAAGCGGTCTTCAATGACGGCCTGAATCTTGGGCAAGACCTCCTTCATAATAAAAGGCGGGTAGGCAGACTTTCCTGCAGCCTGTATTCCTTCCCCCATATATTTCATATAGGTAGTATGGACAACGGTTCCGATATTGATTTTACAAATACCCATCGAAATGGCTTTTTGAATATCTTCATCAGGAATTCCGGTACCACCATGCAAAACAAGGGGTGTTTCTACTACGGCTGCTATCTCGCTTAATCGCTTAAAATTGATTTTTGGTACTTCAGGCGTAAACCCATGCGCTGTACCGATACCAACAGCAATCAAATCAGGCTTTGCTTCCTCATTTAATCGAGCTACCTGTTCTACAGAAGCCAAAAAATCATCGTCAGACTTTACAACAACCTCTCTGCCAAGAATCTTTCCTATTTCCGCTTCAACAACTACTCCTTTTTTATGAGCATACGCAACGACTTCTTTGGTTGATGCAATGTTTTGTTCAAGGGGCAAATGTGAGCCATCAAACATCACTGAATCATAGCCAGCATCAACTGCGGCTTTGCATAATTCAATCGAGGTACTATGATCAAGGTGAAGATACACATTGTGCTTTGCCTTTTTTCGAACACCCTCAACCATGGCCGCAAAAACCTCTACACCGACAAGCTCTGCCACGGGAGGGTAAGTCATCACCATCAGGTGGGTATCTTGTTGATTGGCTGCATCAACAGCTGCTTTCAAATCGTAATTGTCATTCACGTTGAATGCAGCTAAACATTTACCATGCTTGCGATACCCCTTCAATAAAGCCGACAAGTTGGTGTATTTTTTCGAAAATTGATTCTCCATTACTATACTATATGGGTTGCTAAAAGAGCTTAGCAACCCTGTTCAAAGCTTATTTACTTCTACCTGAAATTTTACTACCCTTTGCAGGAATATCCATTTCTTCAATAGATAGCCAGTGGTTCAGCTCGCGAATGTCCTCAAGGCGATGCCCACGAGTAATAATCCAATGGTGGTCACATCCATTATCCATCACGGTTGAAAGAATATCGGTTGCCTGATGAACTTCAGGTAAAACCTCCATATAACTACCTCGGAAAGCCATCTCTGAAGCCTCGATCTCGCCTTCCCAAGTCATTATTTTTACGGCATTAGGATGCTGAATTTTTGCAATAGTAACTGGACCCAAACGGTGAAGAAATTCTACCAACATTCCGAAGGTTTCCCCTTCAGGGTAATTCTCCAAAATACTATGCATACGCACTTCAAAGCCTGTTTCTTCGCGCATCAATTTGGTAGAGGCTCCACCACAATGCCAGAAACCTATTCTGTTGTCGTTTTGATTAATCAAAGACAAATCCATCAATGTTGGTAGTCCCTCACACAAGGTCAGCTGATTCATTACGACCATGGTCAATAGTGCCCCCATATCCGACTCATCTGCAACAGGAATACCTACATCCTGAATTAACGCACCCGCACCATCACCCGCAATACCATAATGATCAAATAGTTCAGGCCAGTTTTTTAGCCCAATTCCAATGTAATTGTTCACACGGCTGTAATCGGCAACAGAAAGTGCCAGTCGGATAGATTTCATCAACTGATCCTCTGGTACATTATTGTATTTACAGGCCGGATGATCCAATAATTCTTGTTTGATTTCCGCAATATCTTCATCATTGAACTTTTCCCCATGTTTCCAAATGGTTTCAAAATCCACACGATCGACCAATAGGCCATATTTTTCCAAAAGTGCCAGCTCATTCATCTCACAATCATAGAATCCAGGCACACGGAAACCACCAACCATACCAATAACACGCTGATTCATCGATGCTTTGGCATAAACAGCGTTGGCAAAAGGCATTAAGCGTTCAGACAAATGCGCTGAAGTAGGCGCCTCATATATCCATGAATATTTAACATTAGAATTACTGAGGATATTCAATACAAAGTTTTGTCCACATAGGCGGTTGTTGGATAATCGTCCACCGGTCGCTTCGTCATGTGTCCAGCTTAATAATGGAATTTGATTCTGTTGGAAAAAGCGAGCGGTTGTTGCTGCAAGATCTCCCGCCATATAACTGGCCTGATAAATGATAATACCATCGACCGCTTCTTTTTTCATCGCATTGAGCCAACTAAGCATATCCTCTTTGGTTTGAACAGGTTCATCTGCACAAAAAAGCTCAAAGCTGTCAGAAGGAAAGGTCTCTGCCAATCTATTTTTGGCAATAGCATAATTTTCAAGAATGGAATCCCAGTCAAAATGCAACTCAAAACCAATACCTACCAAAGCTATTTTGGCCTTAAATTTAGGCGCTGCCGGGGTGATTAATTTTTCGAATAAATGCGTTACAACGCCTTGGTTCATTGAAATTGTTTCCATAATGGTATCTTAAAAAATTAAATATTTGTTAGTTGTGCTAAATTGGATTCCATAAACTCCCGAGTAGGGAACTTTGTCCGTCCTCCAAAAACGGTCGCCACTTGAGCGGCAAAAAAGCTACCATAGTTCATCGCTTCAGCAACTGACATTCCTTGCAGGATAGCAGAGGTAAAAGCGGCATGAAAAGCGTCTCCACAACCGGTAGTATCAACGACATCTACCTTATAGGCTGCTTGGCGGATGAGCTGTCCATTAACAACAGCTACCGAGCCATTTATGCCATCTGTAATGACAACAGTTCCGTTAGTCATTTTATCAATGGCCAATGCACAGTCTTCGATATCCCTTTGTTCTGAGAGCGTTTGAGCTCCGGACAAGGGTAAAATAGGATAAGTAGCCAATGCGACCATCTCTTTCATTACTTCGATAGGAGCAGACTCCATATCCAACACAGAAATTTTGTTATGTTTTTTTGCTAAACGTAGAAGATGTGTATTTACCTCCGTGTCGTATCCATCAACAATGACCAATCGAGTATCAATGATGTCCTGTTCAACGACATCAGAAGGAGAAAGGGGATAATACCCAGTCACTGAATATAGCACCGTGCGTTCACCTTCACCATCCACCTGAACAATTGCAATAGCAGGCTGTGCATCGGTGCGGTGGATCATTTTATCCGTCCTGACACCATGTCGTTCAAGTTCTGTTTTCCCAATCTGACTCAGGGTGTTATCACCCAGGTAGCCCAAAAAATGAATTTCATGCCCTAAGGCCGAGATCCCACACGCAGCATTACCTGCTGGTGCGCCTCCTTGTACAATAATTTTCTCACAAGCCGTTTTTCCTCCATAAGGAATATTCTGCGGCACTGCGGCTAAAAGATCGACCACATTTAGGCCATTACATAGTACTTCCATAGTCAAAAAATTTATACCTAAAGATAGCGCTATCGCTCAAGCCAAAATAAATTCCATATTCATCAAAATATGTACTATATTGATATAGATATCTACCTATTGTATTTTTTAGTGTAATATAGATCAGAATGAAAGCCCAACTCGAAGTCATCCCACATCAGTTCAATAGTAGTTTAAGTGCATTTTATTACGAAGCTGATAGCTTTCAGAGCCCTTGGCATTATCATCATGAGTATGAATTAACGTACATCATTAAAAGTACAGGACTGCGGTACGTTGGGACGAGCATTGAGAATTTTCAGGTAGGAGATTTGGTTTTAATAGGCCCTAATTTACCGCATGCCTGGGCAAATGTAAAGGACTATCAACAGGGAGCAAGTTCAATTTACCTGCAATGGAAGAGTGGTGAGCTGACCAATTTTTTTGGATGTTTACCTGAGTTTGAACAGATAGATCGCTTACTTAATCGTGCTGCTTCCGGCATCTGTTTTCCTGTTCAGGATCAGCAAATTAATTATGGGTTCCGAATGATGGAGCTGTATAAGCGCAAAAAAACCGAACGATTATTTCATTTTATGGAATTGTTGCATGATCTAAGTCAAGAGACGAATTATCACCTTTTATCAGATGATGGCTCTGCTATCCATAAGTCACAAAAGGCCGATGATCGCATCAAAAGAATGGTCGAATACCTTAGCTTAAATTATAGTCTTTCATTGACCGTAGATCAGATGGCGGAACTGACCTGCATGACAAAAGTTGCCTTTTGCCGCTTTTTTAAGAGCACTTTCAAAAAGACATTTACTCAATATTTAAACGAAGTCAGAATTCACCATGTGTGTCAAGAACTTCAATGCTCCAACGCACCTTTGATTGATATAGCTATGCAAAGTGGTTATTCAAATATGTCTTATTTTCATCGTAAATTTAAAGAGATTATGAAGGTGAGTCCGCAGCAATATCGATTGAAGTTTAGGTATTGAAAGGATGGTGGGAATATTTTTGGGCGATATTCTTATTGTCGTATTTAACATAATCTCTATTATAAAAACGATTGTGTCGTCCTGAATATAGTTGGCAACTTCTTTATAAATGGTTGAAAATTAGAAAATAAAGAAAATGCAAATTCAGGAAGTTAAAATCAGTGCTAAAAAAAACGGGTCAGATCAAGCGAATTACGAACAAAAAATATGGCTGTATATTGCTAGATTTCAAGGCTTACGACAAATTGTATTTACATAAAGCCAGGTTTAGAGCGTATTTAGAAACTCAATATTCTACTGTCAATATTGAGTACTAAACACGCTCATATTCACCATACTAAAAGAAATTTCCTACGGGCGAGGTTCCGCTAATATAAGGCTTAGATTATCGATATAAACTTTCGATAACCCATTATCTCCTCCCGTCAAAAAGAAAGTAAGCATAAAATTTATTTCGACATCACTTCCCGTATATTCAAATGTTTTAGAATAGCTTGTCCATTGGCCGCTCTTCCCATAGTTTACCCATAACGAAGGATAGCCACTAACACTCCATGGTAAGAATATCGGAGACCCTCCAACATTACTTGGGTTATCAGAAGGCGTGTTATACCGATAACTAAATGTGTACATTTGTCCTTTAACTAAGGGTAGTTTGGTTTTCGTATCCATTAACACTCTACCACTTGCACCATTATCAACATCCACTTCCAATACATATTTACTGTTCTCATGTACTCCTGCTGGTGCTTGAGAAGCCGGAATTACCTGTGCAGTTTTCATCGGTGTATCCCAACGGAACGCCCAATTACTTGCCATTAATGATCCTGCCTCAAAGCCAAAAACTTGCTGATCTTCACATAAATCCACTACGTACATCTCAACGGGAACATCTTCGAAAGCCTCCAATTTCCGCTCATCACGAGAGCTAATGTCTCCATCCCAGGAAACGGTTATTCGGTCACTATTATATATTTCTCCTGCCAGTTTAAGATTAATGAGATATTTATGGCGACTATCAATGGTAGCTGATAAAACCTTAATCTGCTCTTTAAAGCCATTATCATTTTCGACTACCACCTTAAAGTTATCCTCTTCATTAATTAATTTTGAAATTTCTCCATTAGTTGTAACCTGGATAGTCTGATCAGGAAGTTCCTTCAAAGAACCAACTATCTGGAAGGGATGAGATGACTGAATAACATTTACGTAATAAGGTAATCTTCTAAATGCATAACCTGTTGGAATACCATCTCCAGATCTGTTTGAACTAATCGCAGTAGTGAAAGTCCCTAAGCTGTAGTAATTAACTTTAGACCGTATTGCTCCTTGATCAGATACCTGCGCACCTGAAGCAATCCAACTTCGGGCTGTAGGTCTCCCTACTTTTGTTGAATCTACCAACTCTAAATATCCGCCAGCTTCAACGTCAATGACTGGCCACTTAGTCGTATCTTGCTCTAAATCATTTAGCTCTTCTTTAGAAAAAGAATATAGTAATTCCTCATTACCATTATACACCTCTACTGCTGCTTGAATACTATCATAAACATCGATTGTAAATGTCTTTGCTATTTGCCACTCCCCATCTATAAATTCAGCATTTATCGTATCATTTCCGATATAGTAAACAGAATCTTCAAATGAATTGTAGAGATTAACCTCATACTCACCTGCCCGATTAAACAATAGGTGTATTGTATTATCAGAGGATATCCTTGATTGATCTTCTCTGATAAATTTTGTATAGTCCAAATCTGTTATTTTTATGTTTCCATCTAAAAAATATACTTGATTTTTCGTACTATCATCTAAAATCCAGGCAGAATAAGTAGAACCTTGGGAAAGGTTAACAAACGAGGCATATTTTGTGATTCCAATATTCCCATTGGTGGAAACATTCCAACGAGCGTCGGAGAGTTTTGGCCTGATCTCCTCGTGTTGGCAACTAATAGAAAGAAATACCATTAGCAGGAGAGATACTAAATATAAATTATTAATTTTCATTAGATTAAAAATTTTATTTTTAAAATCCATTACATACATTAAATGAATTCAATTATTTAGGGTTAAAAATATTTGGGTTTGAAGCTTTCTCAATATTTGGAATTGGGAAATAGTCATGAGAATCCTCGTTATAATTAGCTGCCGCCTGGGTGTAATCGATTAAATTAATATTCGGATAGTCAGGGTTATATCCCTCCTTAATTACACAATTGTAGCGTACTTTATTTTCTCCCTGCTCATCGATATAGTTAAAATTATCTACTGTATAGGTAATTTCGGATAGCTCTTGAAACCGCTGTTTCGTAATTCCCCAACGGCGAAGATCCAACTGACGAATGGCGTATCCATCTAAAGCAAGTTCTAATGGCCGTTCGACGTACATCAAATGTTCCATTAACTTCATGGCGTCATAGTTAATGTTATCTATCGTCGATTGTGGAAAGTTAATATCCTTCGTGTCACCTAAAAGTGTCAAAGCGGATCGATTTCTCACTCGATTAATGTAACGAATAGCTTCTTCGACCCCAGACTCATCAGTTCCTCCTTTTATTAGTGCTTCAGCATACATTAAATAAACATCTGCCAAACGCATTAATCGAAAGTTGATTCCGGACTGATTATTCAAATCAGCTTCACTTTGTGCAATATCCCAATTCGAATATTTCCGAAAATATGCACATTCCAAATTACTAAATTGTGCTCTGATTACCGTAGGAGAAGCCCCATAATAAATCAAATCACGGTCATCAGGAAGTGCTATCGAATAGGAGGTGCGCAATGAATAATCCCTTAATCTTGTCTTCTGTACTTCTTCGCCAGTCTCAGGGTCAATCTCAGTATAAACAATGAGGTTCCGCGAATCATTAGGGTCCAATGCATCATTTTTATAGGCCATTATTAACCAGCAGCTCGGAATTAGGCTTCTCCAGCCTCCAACTTGGCTAATAAGCATAGCGTAGATACTTTTCGTTCCTTTGGAAGAATATACCGTTTCCTCAAGTTTAAAATTTAGATCATAGGAGATCTCCAAAATAGACTCCTCATTAAACTCACCCTTCGTTGTACTATTCTCACCTACGTGCGCTAATCTATAAACGCCACTATCAATGACCTCTTTAAAGTACCTTGCTGCGTTAACGTAATCCTTTTCATAGAGATAACTCGTGCCTAAAATCGCCCCCACCGTTCCCTTGCTTACTCTTCCCAACATCTGTGGATCCAAAGGTACTCCTTCACCATTGAAGCCCGTTCTGGTCAATGGTAAATGTTGATGTGCAAACTCAAAATCTTTTCTAAAGAATTCAATGACCTGCTCCGATGGACTGACAGTCTGATAGAATTCTTTTTCTGATTGAGGTACAAAATCAAAAATCACCACCTGCCCCTGATTGAAAGAAGAGTGCGCATAAAAATGAAACAACCCTCGGAAGAACCTCGCCTCGGCCATCAATAGAACCCACTTCGCTTTGTCCTCCTCGGTATTCATCTGATCTTCAATCCCTTCAAGCCCCTTGATGACTTGATTTGCCCTAAAAATCCCTTTATAAAGTTCACTCCATTTATTGTTCCCAGGCTTAGAGCCATCAGTAAAAGTCTGGAGGTAGAATTCATTGGTTGCATTAGGTCGCCCGTAACCAGGCCAGGCCAAATCAGCCCTTAAAGACTCTGGCACTAACTCAACAATAGATGGATTACGCAGCTGATTATAAACTGCAATCATTCCTGATTCACAGTCCCTTAAATTTTTCCAAAAATTATCCGTGGATATGGCGTTGGGATTTACTTCTGTCAAAAAATCATCACAACCACTTATGGAGATAGTCAACATCACCATAAATAAAATTTTATTTATAACTTGTCTCATTGCTAAAAAAAATTAAAAGTTAAGCTGAACACCGCCTCTAAATTGAGAAGCCACAGGGAAATTCCCTCGATCTATACCTCTTGTAGCCAGTCCATTTCCGCCAATCTCCGGGTTATACCCTCTATATTTGGTAATGGTTATCGGGTTATCAGAAGCTACATAAACACGCAAAGACTTCAATCCAATTTTTGTGAGAATATTTCGAGGTATAGTATAACCAAAAGTTATATTTCTTAATCTAACAAATGAACCATCTTCAATCCATATATCAGCCCAACCTCGATAATTCATATGACTATTTCCTCGAGCGGTAGGGTATATCCCCTCTGGGTGTTGAGGAGTGTATTGGTCTAATAAATCTTGATGGGTTCCATACATAAATGAATATAATCGGGATCCATTAATTACCTCATTACCTACAGAGGCGTACCACATCATTGAAAAATCAAAACCTTTCCATTCAATACTGGTATTAAAACCAAGTTCAAAATCTGGCATTCCACTGCCACCATATACCCGATCATCTTCTGTAATTTTACCATCCCCATCTGTATCAACGTAAATTAAGTCTCCCATTCGAGCATTTGGATCTAACTCTTTATAGGCCTCAAGTACTTCTTCACTTTTGATTATACCATTGGTCTTCATTACAAAGAAAGAACCTGCCTCATACCCTTCTTTAATGGCTGTAATACGGTCCTGATTTCCAGAAACATTTACAGGATAGCCGTCATTAAAATAAGAAATATCTGTAAATCCAGCCATATTTGTAACTCTATTGATATTCTTGGTAAAAGTACCATTTATACTCCATGTGACTGCACCAACATTTCTCCATCCTAAAGCAAGTTCTACACCATTATTGGTCATATTTCCTGCATTAAGTATTACGGTAGAATTTTGCCCAGCACCAGTAGTTGGTGGTGTTAAAGTAGGAAAAAGCATATCCTTTTTATTGGTTTGGTAAAGATCTCCCGTGAGGTTAAGACGGTTATCAAAAAAGCCCAAATTGACACCAATATTTATTTGCTCAGATGTTTCCCATCTTACCTCAGCATTTGCATAAGTTTCTTGGATCATCCCTAACTTCAGCCCCCCGTTGTTATCAGGCCCGAACGGATAATCATGGCCCAATGTGATAATAGGTGCATTGGAGTAGTCAAGGAAATTTTGATTCCCTGTACTACCATAACTGGCCCGTATCTTAAATGTCTTAATTGAAGATTTTAATGGCTCCCAAAACTTTTCATCAGCCACATTCCAAGCTGTAGAAATGGAGGGAAAAACACCCCAACGATGCTCCTTAGAAAAACGGGAAGAACCATCTTTTCGGATGGAAGCACTTAGCAGATAGCGACCTTTATAATCATACTGAAAACGTCCAATCATTCCCACCAGGGTATTGACCTTATTTTGATTCCAATGAGTGCCAGAGCCTGCATTAGGCTCGGTAGTTCCCCCTCCAATAATCGGCACATCATCCGATATAATATCTTTTTTTTCTGCCCAAAATTGGCTAAAGGCATACTTCTCAGTCGAAAAAACACCTAACAATTTGAAATTATGGCCGTTGATTTTCTTGGTATAATTGAATCCGGTCTCAAGAGTAAATCCAGTTCCACGATCCGAAGTATTTCTTATCCGGGATCGAAAGCTTGGATGCTCAAACACCGAGCCATCTGATTTATAGATGACAAAAGGTGGATTAAAAGTATTTCTTGTATTATTAGTATATCGTGCCCCTAAGCGGCTAGTTAAATTAAACCCTTTAAATAGAGTATAAGACAAATTATAGTTGGCATTTAGCTGTTCCCCTTTTCGGACATCTTCTTGCTTCAATTTATAGGTGATATTTCCGAAAATTACAGCATCTGCATCGGCATCAGAACCCGTTGATTCACCAGCCGATGGATCAATCATATCCTGGTAAGGCCTGTATCGATAAGCCTCATAAAGTAATCCCCAAGGTGCATTCTCTTGCTCTTCGATACGCATTCCAAGCCCGATATTCATTTTCATCCGACCTTTGGTATAATTAATATTACTACGTAAATTGTATCTATCATACGAAGAATTTACTAAAATACCATCCTGAAAAAACATAGATCCAACTAAACTAAAAGTAAGATCATCCTTACCTCCGGATATATTTATACTATGGTTTTGAATGGATGCTCCATCATTTTGAATAACGTCCATTATGTTTGAATTATTAGTATAGTTATTTAAATTCATCTGCATAGGCGTCCATATCTGATCCATATTAAATTGATCATTATTCATTTGTTGATAGGTCATATAATTGTACAGAAAATCTTCAAAATTCATCAGCTCAATGCCTGATGTAATTTTTTGAATACCATAATAACTATCCATCCCAACTCGCATCGTACCTGCTTTACCTTTTTTTGTGGTAATTAAAATTACGCCCCCGGCACCCCGGGTACCATAAATTGCGGCAGATGCAGCATCTTTTAACACATCGATAGATTCAATTTCATTATTACTTAATCTCGGATCAGTATCCTGTGGAATACCATCGACAACAAATAATGGCTCACTTGAACCGATAATTGAGCTTACTCCTCGAATTTGAATATTTGAAGTTGCTCCGGGAGCTCCCGAGCTGGCCTGTATATTAACACCAGCGATTTGTCCCTGTAAGGCGGTTCCAATATCTGCAGTTGCAATTTTTGTTAACTCCTCAGACTTTACATGATTCACAGCACCAGAAATTTCTTTCACATTTTGTTCCCCATAGCCAATGACGATAACTTCATTTAAGGCCTTAATATCCTCCTCCATATTAAGTACAATAATTTTTTGACGCCCGACTTTGATTCTTTCATCTTTAAAACCTATAGCGGTAAATTCCAAAAATTTAGAGGGATCAACATTAATTTTGAACTTTCCCTCAAAATCGGTAATTGCACCCTGTGTGGTGCCTGAAATTAGGATGCTAACACCAGGAATCGGCTCACCATCTACATCGGACTTAACGAGGCCAGTTACAGTATTCGTTTGAGCATAAGTCCCTAAGCTACTTAGAAACAAAGCTAAAAGCATAAAATACTTTTTCTGGAGCAGGTTAAATTGGTAGTTCCTTTTTAACATAATTATTAGAGTTTTAGTAAAAAAATTAGTAAGATATTCTACTATATAAATAATGAATACAATCACTCTCATCAAAACATTTCCTTCTTGTAAATAGGTACAGGCACACCTTTCTGGCACTAAAATGAGTGCTGGAAATCACAGTTTATGACACTAAAAAACATTAAAACACACAAGCAAGCTATAACCAACTTATTGCAAGCCGATTAACGTACACAAAGAGGGCTAACCCTAAGAATAGGGAAGCGCGAAACAAAACCATAAACCATTGTTTTTCAGCATTATAAACATTTCACTGCCTGATCCAAAATAGGATAAATCAACCCAGTGTACAGAAAATACGTATAATTTATATACTTAAATAAAATAATTAACTATAGATAAATTTATTGAGGCACATATGAACTCTGCCAAATCAAAAAATCTAAACCACTATAAGTCGTTATTATAAAATGGAATTACTAAGGAAAAGGAAAACTCACTACCTTTTGGCAGAACGGCTATAATCAGTGCTTTAGGGATACCTTTCTCAAAATATAATTTTGGCATATCAGAGGTCCGTTGACAAAGCGTAACCGTCCCATCTGACCACAACAATTTCCCTGCTTTTAACACCAATGGTTGTTTGGCTAACTGCCAGTCCATCCCCCTTTCGTCTGAAACATATAGCACCATTGTACCCTTACCAAAAGATGTAAGTGAGCCATCATGATCTTTCCCCATGCAATAGTATTGACCATCCTGAAACCACTCTACATGATCATCAAGCGCAAAGGTTGATTCTTTGGTCTCAATAAAGGGAATCCCAGTGTCCACAAATGGACCTGTGGGAGTGCTTGATAGTGCTGTAGAATGAATTACACGCCCACCGTGCACCCCTTCTTGTTCCACCACATATTTATATACCATCAAAAATTTCCCGTCTGGCCTAATAGAAACCACAGGTGTTGAAACCATTCTTTTAGTTTCATCAATATCCACCAATGGCTGATCAAAACGCTCCCATTCACCATTGAGGTCATCCGTAACGGCAAGGCCAATGCGTTGGTGATTACGATTAACCCACCATTCTTTATCTTTCATCATTGGCATGCGATCCTCCGGTGTATTGTCCCAATACCCACTACCCCGATTGCCCATATGGTAGAGATAGTACTTTCCTTCATATTCTAAAACATGAGGATTATGCGTACAATCACCATCCCAATATTGATTCCCTCTTGGTGCTAATACCAAGTTTTTGAAAACATAAGGGCCCGACAATTCATCTGATACAGCATGAGCTATCTCTGAATGGGTAACCCAACCATGATGTCCCCTACTTTTTGGCCAACGAGAATATATAGCGTGAAACTTATCATCTTTACCTTTAATAATATTTGTTCCCCAAACATTATAGTCTTCTTCTTCAATGATATTTTTTTTATTAAAACTATCAGGTAAAACTTTCGAAAAATCCAGACCACTACCTTGGCTCAAAGCACATTGAGGGATCAGTATTCCAAAAATAAAAAAAATATAGGCTGCGTTAAGTTTTGTCATACTTTTTACTTTTAAACATTCAGCAACCCGTATATATAGGTAGCTGAATGTCACTGAATAATCAATTATTCTTTTATAAAATTGATCGTCTCTTTGCCGACTCCATCCTTGATTGTCAGTATATATAGGCCAGAAGACAACTGATCAACATCCAGGCTGATTTCATTTCCATTGACCTTGGCTGATTTATCCCACAACATTCTACCTTGCGTATCAGAAATTTGAAAAACATACTTTTCATTTTTCAAACCTTTAATTTTCAATTGATCAGAAGTAGGATTTGGATATAATGTCAATGAAACCTCATTCGATACACTCATGATTCTCTGATTAGTTAATCCAGCTGTTGGGTAATAGTAAAAATAATCAACATGCAACCAACTATCACCTTTGTGGTAGCCCCACTCTTGGTGATATTTATTACTTAAAATCCAGTACTGAGGTCCTTTACATTTATAAAAAACCTTGCTTTCAGAATTTTCATAACCTGAATACCAAATCTTAGGACCACGCTTTACCCAAGTACCATTCACTCCTTCCCAGGCCTGAATATAGCCATCCTGATTATACTCCATTCCTAAGGTTACCCAATCATTATAGCCATAATCTCTATTCATCATTACTGGTCTATTAGCCAACAAAACATTGTCTTTACGTGGTGCCAACTGAACGTGCCAGTTATTACCCAAATATTCCATTAAATCGATCTCAAGCCAGGCGCCTCCATTGCCATTACTGACAAATTTGGCATTTGTACCCATATTCCATGGGCTTGACCAAATCGCGGGATGCCATACCGATGAATGATCTTCAGGGAAGCCCACGAAGCGGAATTTAGTGATATAGAAACCAAAACTTGACGTTTTCAATCCACTTAAACCACCACCTTTTTTATTAGCTCCAATCCCTTTAAGGCTCAAATAACTATTATTAACAATATAGGCATATTGACTCCCTTCCCCGATACCATTCGAACCATCGTCTTTACGGTAACACCATTTGTTCCAATCGATAGATGTGAAATTATCAGAAACAGACCAGTCAATAGATTTACTAAATTTAGAGGCCACTTCTGCAGGGGGAGTGGTTTGAGCCTCAGCCTGATTTATAGAGTAAATAGCTCCCAACATAAAGAGCACAATTGCTTTACCAAAATAATTTTTCATACAATTTTAAGTTTTTGTTTTTATGTTAAAAAAAATTAGTAAAGGTATTCATGATTATTATAGGAAAACAGCATGCCCATTTATGCTCAAGCTAAAAATTAATAAAGGGCAATTAATTATATTACATTTCGATCATTCACTTACTCTTCTATCTTTACAATATTTGACCAATTACTTTCACCAAAGGGGGTTATTCGTTTGATTTTATAATATATCTGTTTTTGATGATCTAAATCTATAGACATCATACCTCTAACATTAGAGGTAAAGCTATTGACTAATTTATCCTTAGTTGTCCCGTACAACACTGTATAATCACCATCGGTAAAATCACTGGAATAACCAATTACCAACTTGTTATCAGCAATAAAATTATCCCAAATATTTGGGGGAAGAGTTTTATTATTTGTCTCAGAGATCATCACCTTTGATGGTTTGCTTATTTCCTTATCATTGAAAGCAAACAGTTCCAGACGATATTTCGAATTTTCTTTCAGGCCTTTGATGTCAATGTAATTACTAATAGTTTTATGGGTCTGACTTCTATTACCTTCCGAGTCCGTGTATTCTACAAAATACGCTGTAGCATTAGGTACTTGATCAAACAGCACTCTCAGCTCATTTTTCCCTTGCAATATCTCCTTAATATCAGGCGTGATAGCTGGCTGAAATGAAATGGTTTTATCCAAACGCGAATATTTTGTCGGGCTTACCAAACTAACTTTAAGGTCCAAGGGCTCCTCGTCAAGTGCCTTCCAAGAGATTTCAGAAGCCCAATCGTGATCACCAGGCTTTAGCAAAGGAAGGTTGATGCTATTGGTAGAAATGGTTGTTCCTTCGATATTTTTTAATTCGTAAGTCAATTGGTAGCCTTTCATTGAATGGGTAGGGAAATCATTGAGGCCACGAATTGGAAGGGTAACTTTTGCGTTATTGTTTTTCAGATCAATATCACTGACGAGGATGTCCAACACAGGCGCATGCTCCTTTTTAATTCGGTCAAATAGCCTTCTCTTTTGCCGCCAGGAAGTGATCACACCCCAAACCCTATTTTCTTCCGCAGTGGTACCGGCATAGGCACTTCTGTAATCATTGAATGTCCACATCGAAGTCCCAATTACGAATTCATTCTTTTGTCTGAAATGGTTGATCCATTCAGAAAAGACCTCTTTATCAGCATCAAGTTCAGTGGACGGAAATGGATCAAAGCCAAATTCGGAAATAAATATCGGCTTATTCGGCCACTTCTCTCTAAGAGTATTGATAATCTGCTGTGGCTCCCCTTGCCATGTGTACATATTGTGCATAATCAGATCGACAAAAGTATTCGGATCGGTGGCAGGCGTATATTCCTTCTTTTGACCAGAATTGCTTACACATGTAAGCAAACGGTACGGATCTAATGTTGTCTTGACATAGTTCATGATGTCACGTCCATATGCATAGTGATTGTTCAGCTCATTGCCCACAGACCAGCCAATGATACTCGGGTGGTTTATATCTCGTTCAATCATCCCCTTTAACCAGTATTTGGCCAAGAAATAATTTTTGTCTTTCATCTGAATTTGATGTTCTGGCCGAAGTTTCACATAGGGTTCATCAAGGCACAGAATCTCCTCCTGCTCAGGCTTTAATTTCAGGCCCTTTTCTTGTTCCAATTTTGCAACGGGATAGTAATTCGCTCTAAATTCATCATTGTCCAAATCACGGATATTGACCTCCTCAAATAGCATGATTCCTTTTCGATCACAGAGTTCAATAAGTTTTTTATTCTGTGTTCCATGCATGATTCGCATGAAATTTGCGCCTGCTTCTTTCATCAAATCCAAGTCTTTTTCCAATACCGACAAAGGCTCTGTTGATCCCCAAAAACGATGCTCACTCACGCGGTTGAATCCAGCCAACCTTACGGGCTCTCCATTCAATATCATCTGAGAATCAGTCAACTCAATTTTACGAATTCCAAAATCGTCTTTCTTGACGTCTAAAGATTTGTTTCCTTCAGAAATTACTGTTTCAAATTGATATAAATTTGGATGATCAAAATGCCACAACGCAACATCCTCTTTAGCCAAATGTGTTGAAAGTGCCACATCAAGGCTACTGTTAGGAGCCACTTCTACGGCTTGTTCCATCTCAGCAATCGGCGCTTCGCTGAACAATTTTGAATGAACCGTTATGCTTCTTTTTCGATTAGACCTGTTTTTAAGTCTAACCTTTAACTTCACCTCTGCGGTACCTTTATCAAGATCTGGAATAGCATGAATGTACTGATAATCAATTTTAAGAGAATTGTTCTTCTTCAGCACTACATCACGAATAATCCCACCCCAATTCCAGGTAGCGCCAACAATGGCTGAATTATCCACTTGAACCGCCAACTGATTTTTTCCATCATAATTCAAGGCATCCGTCACATCAAATTCGAAAGGCGTAAACCCACCTCTATTCATTCCGATGAATTTCCCATTTAGGTAAACTTTAGAAAGATGGTAAACGCCACCGAAATTCAAATAGTATCGGTTATCATCATTTTTCTCCCAAGTCTCCGGCAGTTCAACCGCCTTTCTATACCAGCCAATCCCAGTATAATTTGAATAATCATTGATCATTCCCCAATGGCCTGGTACTTGTAAATCATGCCAATTATCATCCTTAAAGTCCACTTTGTAAATCTGACTGTGTGCTTTCATTGCCGTCAGGTATTTTGCCTCAGGCACCCGACGAAGCA
This sequence comes from Persicobacter psychrovividus, assembly GCF_036492425.1. Taxonomy (NCBI): domain Bacteria; kingdom Pseudomonadati; phylum Bacteroidota; class Cytophagia; order Cytophagales; family Persicobacteraceae; genus Persicobacter; species Persicobacter psychrovividus. The sequence continues at coordinate 35,380 of NZ_AP025300.1, read as the reverse complement.
TTATGGCATCTGCCGAAACGGCTCCGCTGACAATAGCAGAAAGTTCAATATAAGGGGTATCATCCATGTTGAATTCATAAATCCCCAAGCTGTTCCATTCTCCACAAAAAACACGCTGACTTAAATATTTAGTGGTCGTTCCTTTCGCATGTTTAATATTGTATTGAGCAGTCATGTGGGAAGAAAACGGAAAAATGGTAAAGACCTCGAAATAGCCTGATTTTTCCAGTTTAGGATAATACCGAACAAAAGAACTATCCGACTTACTTTTACTTTCAAGATCAGTATTTGAGAAATAATGTTGCAGATAATCTTGCCCGTAAAATTTAGTGTCTCTTGAACCAAATGTGGACTTTTTCCAGTAGCCCTGAGTGACTACCTGCGAGTCTGCATTATCAACAATAACATCCCCTTGCTGAGCCCTGATATTCATATAGTTAGAGCCATCCCCCGGTATAGTATAAAATTTCCATTTTCCATTTAGGGAAATTTCATCATAATCATTTTGTGCTTTCTGTTGACATGAAAACATAAAAATGACTATGCCAAAGATAAAAATTAAGAATCTATTCATAGAGTTAGGGAGTAAACGGTTGATTCAGGTTCAGGTAGAAAAGATATTTTAACCTTGAAAAAATAAACATTCAATTATACTGTTGAAGGGTAAATTTTTTACTAAAAAAATTAATGAAAAACAATTATATTTGGTATAAAAATATGTAATCGTTAAAATATAATTTATTATTCATAAGTTATAAATTAATGATTAATATGCTGTTCATTCGTGTAATACCTGACATAATCCACTTTCATACTTTTTCCATCGATAACATCTTTAACGGGGCCATTCCATTTAATAATGGCTAAACTCAACCATATAGGCGCTTCACTAAAACAGAATTCATTTTTCTCACGTCGAATTTCTTTCCCATCAAAATAAAATACTAATTCTTTCTCGTCCCACTTTAAACCGTAAGTATGGTAATTTTCACTAAAGTTATTCTGCTTCACCAAATCCAGACTTGCCATCTCTACCCATTCATGACCATTCCAGTATTCTATTTTATAATCACTAATCAAGCCTGCCCAGTGCTCCCCATGTCTCCACCCATTGATAAACTGAACACATCCTACGGTCTTTTTTTTGTCAAATTCAAATTCGACCCATTTCTCTCCGGCTTTCTGACTTACCCAGCTGCTCCCAAGCACCTTACCATCGGTCATATTTGTTGCCGGATGATTTTCATCAAACTTTCCACTTACACGAACTTTAGTATTGGCCTGTCGAGCATAGTTGATTAATCCCTGAACATCCTGATCTGCTGTTTCTGAGAAAACATCAGGGAAATTCCGATGATTGTCATTATAAATTCGGAATTCTCGAAGGTGAAAATGGCCATTATTACGGGATGAAAACCGAATCTTATTGGTCGTTATTGGTATTTCAAGAGGCAGATTAACATCAGCAGTAATCCCGAAAACATGTGATCGGGAATCAGAAGTATGTTTCTTTCCCCAGTTATGAATATTGGTATTCACACTATTAGGAAAGTGACCTTCATTGATATCAATTTCAAAACGTTCTCCTTTTTTGGGGGCTGGCCCTTTTGTCATTAGCCAAAAAGAATTGTTCGTTGCCCCTGCCCCTGCATACTTATAGCGACATTCAAAATATCCGTATTTGAACTTCTTCTTAGTCCAAATATTTCCTGCGGTCCATTCCTGCCCTGCCTTTTTTTCTTTTCTTGCTTCTAATTCTAAAACACCATCACCAACTACCGCATTCTCTCTCCATCGGCTACAAAGAATATGGCTACTTGGACCATTCTGGCTTTCCCATTTCTGATCCAATTGTTCATTTTCATAATCAAATTCATCACTCCAACTCAGGTGCCAGCCATTGGCCGGGCTGATTTCTATGGGGGTTTGAGCAAAAGCACCTGAGGTCAAAATGACTAACCATATCAATACAATTATTCTCATATCTTTTTTTCTTATATAGGTAAAGTAGGTTGATATTCAAAAACTTAACACATAACCATCACTGATTAAATGTCAATTTTTGATAAACCTTTTTGTATATTTATTATAATTATTTTCAAGAACTATTAGATAAATTCCGTTATTCAAAAAAGACACATCCACTATGCCATTTTCGTTGAGCTCTTGCTGAGCAACCTTTAACCCATTTACAGTATATATGGTAATGGTATTCAACTCAACTGATGAGTTTACATTTAATTTATTAGTGGTAGGATTAGGGAAAATATTAATATCAACTTCTTCCAAACCCACAGATAGTGGTGGATCTGACAATACAAACTTCACGGCATCAGTTCTGATAAACTTACCTGAACTATTCAGTGTGTTCTGCACATATGCATCTGTACCCAAGTCAAAAGGATATTTGCCTAAATAAACCCAACCCGATTCTCCTGAAGTATAGTCAATATATTTTGTGGACTTCCCACCGTCATAGACGATATCTATCTTTGAATTTTGATCAGAATTTGAATCCACAATCTTATATATATAAACGTCATAAAAAGAGTTTGTCTTGATCTCGGGAACCCATTTTGCACTTGCTCCGCTAACATTAGATGAGTAAGTACTACTTCCACCGTAGCCTGGATGATCGCTACGCCACCAAGTACCCGATAATTCAGAATATCCCTGATCACCATTATCGATCACCAAATCATTCGGAAGCCAATCAATCATCTCTTTGGTTACAAACTCTACTTGATCGATCATCAACCACTGCCCACTATTTCCATCAGCATAAAAATCAATCACGCATAAGTTATTCTTAACAACTATATCATCTAAAACAATTTTCGTCCATTCATTCGTTTCGGGGATTAAAGTCTCAAAGATGTTTTCCCCAACGGTGGCTCTCATTTTAGCCTCCTTCATGCCACCCGAGCTCTTGATATAAGCTGTCATTTTGTATCGCCCGTCTGCAATACCCCACAGATTTTGTTTTGTGGACATTGGCTTCCCCGCTTGACACTTATAGTGGTAGAATCCTTCGCCATTGTATGCCTGCTCTTTATCAAACACCACCTCAGCCCCATCAGAATACACATTATCGTAAACGCCATCGTCTTTAATCCAACCAATCGGTGCTTTACTCGCACCACCGTTGGCCTCAAAGTTCCAATTACTTATCAGGTTAGTGTCAAATGGAGCCGTATAATATCTAAAATAATCTACCTTCATGTGTGCATCGTCAGCAGGGATTCCACCTCCTCCAAAGTAATCTACATTATTAGCCAAAGCAGAAAACCAAACCTCCTGAGGGCCATATCGGTCATCATTATAGCTAAAACGATTGCGTAATTCTCCATTAACATACCAAAGAATTTCTCCTGGTCGCCATTCAAAACCGATCGTTACCCAATCACTTGCATCCAAATAATCTGAAGAAAAATGCTGAAGGGCTGTCCGAGGCGTTGTTCTCACTGGCCGATGCCAATGGAAATTCCCTGAGCCAGCATTGTAATCAGAATCAAATTCAATACCGTCAATTTCCAAACCTGCATTCGTCCATGGCACCAGGTCGTGACGAGCATCTTCTTTATAAGTAAACTTACTGTCTGCATCCTTAAATGGGGTCAAACCGTAAGTCCAAAATGATTGATGTAACCCTTTAGTTTGATCATAGAATAGAATTCTGGCTTCATAATACCCATAGCCGAATGCCTTTCGAGAAATGATCCCTCCCCCCACAATATCTTCCTTTCCATCCTTATTGACATCCCACTGGTTATAGTCTATTCTCAGGTATCCAACACCGTCGTTTGTTTCTACCGAGACATTTTCATGTCTATTGTATCCCCCCATATATTCCGAGGTCATATCCCGGTACATCCAGTCACTTTCATTGAGTTGATTACTATTAAAATTGTCCTCATAAAATAACTTGTACTGTGCATTAGGTGCCTGCGCTTGGCTCTGAAAGGCCATATGAACAAAAAAGGCTAAAAAAATAGCGGTAGGAAATATTCTCATATCTGAAAAAGTTAATGATTAATGATTGGGATCTGAACATTAAATGACTGATAAACACCTCGATCATCCAGTGTATCAGCAGCGCACATTAAAGCATAAGGTTTACCATCCTTCAAAAATAGCTGTGGTCGTTCCAAATGTTTCACTGACTGCACATGCTCTTCCCAATTAATTTTCATCGTTGATACTAATGGGTTTTTGCTTAAAGACCATGATATTGCATCATTGGACTCAAACAAAGCCAAGGATTGTCCTTGCTTGGTGAAGGTTCCTCTAAAATCCTTAACGATTGCATAGAATTTATCATCTTGTGTCCAGATATATGGATCTTCCGCAGGGAAATCATGTCCTTCCGCTGTGAATATTGGTTCTGGATATTTTTTAAATGGGCCAGTAGGAGCATCGGAGAATGCAACCATATGAACCACAGGACCACCCGCTGGTAATTTTCGTTTTTTGCCTACACACTTATACACCAAAACATATCTACCATCCGGAGCTCTGGTAACAGAAGGATTGGCCATCATCAGTGCATCATGCCCCAACGAATCAGTCGATAGTTCGAGCAAAGGCTTATCAAACCTTTTCCATGGCCCATTAATGTTATCGGCAACAGCAACCCCAATGCGCTGATTATTTCTATGAGACCAGTTATAACCTTTTTCTTTGACCACCCGGTCTCCATGATTTCCAGTATAGTAAAGATAAAATTTACCATCAAACTCTTTCACTGTCGGGTTATGCGTATTGTGCCCATCCCAAAAAGTTGAATCCCGCTCAGGTAAAGCCACATCAACATGCTTATAGGGCCCAGTGGGGCTATCTGCTACTGCATGAGCAACTTCTGAATAGGTTAGCCAAGCATTAAAATGATACTTTTTAGGCCAACGACTATAAAACATATGGTACTTTCCCTCAGATTCAATCACACTCCCTCCCCATATATACCATTGATTGTCGATAAACTTAGCGGAATTAGGTACTTTTCCCAATACTATTTTGTAATCATCAGTTTGTTTTTGATGAGTACAACTCATAATATTGAGGCAAACGAACGTAAAAAAAATAAAATATTTCATCTTATACGGCTGTAATAATTTTAAAAAATAATTTAGCTCCTACTAATTAATGATTATCTCAAAAACAGCAACAGGCGTAGCATATTGATTTTTTTTAAATCTGATTTTCAATTGTTTTGTTTCAATTGGGGCATGAAGGTTTATTCTGTTGATTGTCTGATAATTATCTGACTTTTCGAAAATAATATGGCCTCTATCGTCTAAAATTTCATACGCTTCAACCACAAATGGAATAATACTTTCATGGTGTCCCATTTGCACAGATTCCATTGCATGATCATAATCTGTATCAAAGAAAATGGTAAGGTTATTAACCTTCTTTTTCTGCTCCCAATTGATCGTCAAACAGGGTTGCTCATCCAAAGGATCTGCTATCCAAGCATTGGTTCTCACATCAGGACGAACAAGACCATTGGTCAATTGATCAGCTGAGAATCCCTCTAAAGCTGGAGAAATCTCCATGCCAATATTTTGTCCATCAGGGCGCCTCAGAGGCGTATAAAAGTCAAAAGAATCAATTCCAATATCTGATGGAGGAGTCTGTCTTCCATTATTGGAAACTTTCTTGTTTTCACCATTAAAAACAGAAACCAAACCTGTCATTAAAAGCTCGGAGGATTTGTAAGCCACCAAACCATTTTGCTTTAGCACCACAAATACATATTGATCTTCAGGAATTGTCTCCTTGAATTGGAAACAAACTTTTTGTTCCCCTATTTCAACCGCTTGAACTTGTCGTTCCAAAATCACATTTGGAGTAAAATTTCCGAGTTTATCACTTAATCGAAGCTCGGCTTCCAACTTGGTGGTTGCATTAGCCTTGATATCAAAAGTGAAACTATATGCCTCCCCTTTTCTTAATGGCAAAAGCTGAGCTGATGATTTCCCCAAATACTTCCATGTTCCATTTGCTGGAATTTTAGCCAGTGACATGGACGAAGAATGCGTAACTTTTGCCTCTTTAAGCAGGTTGGGGCCTTCATAAGCGACTTTGGGAATCCCTTGTCCTCTTGCGCTCAATGCATTTTTGAGCTCTGATAACAAATGCCCACTTTTTAGGTCTTCAGGCTTTAGGCCATGCTTCAAACATAAAGCTGCTGCGGTGCCGACCACCTGTCCTCCATGAGCACAAGTAGTCATCACCCGGGTGGTTCCGAAAGCGATATGTGATGCACTGATGATCCGTCCTGCTAAAAAAAGATTATCAATATTCTTACTGATAAAACAACGGTAAGGGATCTGATAAACTCCTTTGGTATGCCATTGTGTACAGCTGTCATTTTTAGTATAAACCCCCTCAACATCATGATGATCCACGGCCCAGCCGCCAAATGAAACCGCATCTTCAAAATCTACCTGATCAATTACATCGTTTTGTGTCAGCATATAATGTCCTTCAAAACGACGACTTTCCCTTTTGCCTGGGATGGCCCCGACCCACTCCAAGGTCATGGTTTCTGCTTCGGGGAATTCCCCGGAATTCTTAATATAATCCCACACCCCATAAACCACTTTCCACAACTCCTCTTTTACATTTTCTGTATCATGAATCGTATCCAACTTCCCACCATATTCCAACCACCAAAAACTGCAACCTTGATCACTACTTTTAATTGACTGATATTTCGGGATATCAGTAATATCTTTCAGTGCCAAATCCGGTGCTACATATTTAACAGGCTTACCAACATCTTTACTATAAAAGAATATACTATGCCCCAAAAGTTCCGTATTGGCCTCTTCGGGTGCCATTTTCTCATTAAATTCCGCTTTTGCCTCTTGACCAATCCGAAATGCTGCACCAGCCTGAAATCCAACAATACCATCACCGGTTGCATCGCAGAAATAAGTTCCGTTAATCAAATAATTCGTTGATGTCTGCGAACAAAAGGCCTCTACCGCAGCAATATTTTTTTCATCTGCTTTGACCGTATGGTAGATAGCAGTATTCATCAATAAAGTAATGTTGTCCTCATTCTTGACAAAATCCATTAAAACCATATCAAACAACACGGGATTTCCTTCTTTATTTCGATAGGTGTTTTCCACCAATATTTCATCGATCAATCCACCTTCTCTTGCCCAACGATTATTGTTTCCCATATGAGATGTGGCTCCCAATGCCCACAATCGCACTTCACTTGAAGCATTCCCCCCTAAAACAGGACGATCCTGAACCAAGATCACTTTCAGCCCCTGTCGGGCAGCTTCCACTGCTGCGCACACTCCCGACAATCCCCCACCGCAAACCACTAAGTCGGATGTCAAAATGACACTTTTGTTTGATCTTACTTTTGGGTTATATTCTTCCTTAATCATCACTTATGTATTTAAAAAATATCCTTATCAACTATCAAAAAAAGTAGCCTCAGTCGGCAAGCAATTCATATTGCTCACCAAGGGAAACCATTCATAAACAAGTACTCATCATTCCACCTCGACCAAATCATCGACCTTCGCCAGAATATCTTTTCTACTTTTATTATTTTTATACAGAATTACACTACCCAAAATAAATATTATTGTCGCAACAGAAAGAATCAAAAAACTTGATCTATCAGCCAAAATACCAAGTCCTGCCAACAATACCCCTACTGCAATAATACCTAATGACATTATTTTAACCCCACGAATATTGGCTGATGCTTCAGATACATCTTCAGAAGTTTGCTCAGGGGGCAGTTCATATTTGATCGCTATATTTTTTGATTTATTGATCAACTCAAAAATTATCAGCAGGACGATCGGCAAGCCAACTCCCAAAATCATCTCATTGGTTCTGCTCAGACTGATCCCCAACAGGCCAGGAGCGACAAACTTCATGAATAAATTTACCAATAAACTAAAAATTGTTGTTGATAAGACGCTGAAGCCTGTTTGTCTTTTTGAGAAAAGCGTCCAAAGCGGAGGTAAAAACATTGCGGCTCCTGTTAAAGAAGCTATAGAGAGGATTACATTGACGATACCTCCCATATAAGGAACTAAAAGAGCCACCCCAATAGTCAGCAAACCAAAGCCCATTGTCGCCAACTTACCTACTTTAACCAGTTGAGCATCTGTCGCATTCGGATATAATCGCTTATAAATATCATTGGTGATTACCCCTGCGGAAATGTTTAATGTTGTATTAATCGAGCTCGAGGTAGCAAAAACCATCCCTCCGACTATCAAGCCCAACATCCCAACAGGCAATACCGCCTTACACATTAACATGTAGGCCTCTTCACTCTGAGTGCCGATCAAATTAGGATCAACTATTCGATAAAGCATGGGAGGCAACATCCACAATAAAGGAGAAATAGTATATAGTAAGCCAAACATCCAACCCACTTTTTTAGCATCCTTAGGGCTTGCCACGGTAGTGAATCGCTGAACAAATGCCCAGTTACCTGCGATAAAAAATAAATTATACAATCCAAACGATAGCAAAAACGCCCCAGAGTATTCGCCGTTAGTCAAATCTAAGTAACCCTCAGGAACACCACTTAAGAAAGCATTGAAACCTCCCACATGCTCCAATGCCAAAGGCACGACAATAATCACCGCAGCAAATAGAACAATAAATTGTAGAACACCAGTAACGACTACTGCCCAAAGCCCCCCCACAGCTGTGTAGAGGGCCATAATTGTTCCTATCAAAACAATACTATAGCTCGCAGGAAAGCCCGACCAAACCTCAACAATTTTAGCAACAGGATACAAAAAACCACCTGCGGTAAATATCGAAACGGCTAAAAATAACAAAGTGTATGTTTTTTGCACCTCCAAGCCCAAACGCTTAGTGATAAACTCGGCAACGGTTAATACTTTGGTCTTTTGCCATTTAGGCGCAATAAATAAACCAATCAAAATACCCGCAATACACATTGTCCACTGAATAGATACGGCAACCAATCCATCAGCATAAGCTATCGCTCCCCATACGACAAAGGTTCCCGCTGAAAAAAAGCTCATGAATAAAGACAAGCCATTCATCCACCAGGGCACGGCCCCATCTGCGGCAAAGAATGATTTCATGTTGTCTCCAGAGGTCCTTGAAAATGCCATCCCAGTAAGAAAGACAATGAACATAAAAAGTGTTATTGCTATTAAGTCAATTGCGTTCATCTAAAAAATAATTTGGTTAACGTCGCTATACAAATGAACTGATTAGGTGTAATATTACCAACAAAGAGCATAAAAATTTTCGAAAAATCACCGAGAACGTTACCGAAATAAGACAACCTTTAACGAACTAAATACCAACCACTTAATCAAGTTCTCTCATTTAGAGATAATCTTTACGACTAATACAATGGCATAATTGAATAAAAAATCAGATACAAATTGAAGAGTTGGAAAATTTTTCGGAAATTTCCGGAAACAAATTTATATCCTATGAAAAAAGTCACCATAAAAGACTTAGCAAAAGCACTCAACCTATCAATTTCAACCATCTCGAGAGCCCTTAATGACAAGTACGACATCAATCCAGAGACCCAGGCAAAAGTATTGGCAATGGCAGAAGAAATGGGGTATTCCCCCAACCCAATTGCCCAAAAACTACAAAACAAAAAAAGTAAAAATATTGGGGTAGTCGTTCCAGAGTTTAGGAATGCGTTTTTTCCTGATATTATTTCTGGTATTCAAGATATCGTTCAACCTTTAGGCTACCAAGTGCTGATCACTCAATCGAACGAGAACTCAGAAACTGAATTGCTTAATGTAAAATCACTATACGAAAATATGGTAGATGGGCTAATTATTTCTTTCAGTTCAGGAACAACAGACCTGAAATACTATCAACAGCTCGTTGAACAAGAATTTCCAATGGTACAGGTCAATCGGGTTTTGGAGGAAATAAATACATCCAAGGTTTTATTTGATGATTATTCATGGGCATTTATGGCTACTGAACACCTTATTCTTCAAGGGTATAAAAATATTTTTCACCTTAAAGGGCCAAAACATATCGTTGTCACCAAAGAAAGATTAAGGGGGTTTGAAGGTGCCATGAAAAAGCATCAACTACCTATGGATCCTACTCAAATCATCGACTCTGGTGTAACGATAGAAGACGGAAAAAAGGCTATGCAAAAACTATTGGAGCAGGGGCAAAAACCGGATGCTATTTTTGCAGTCAATGACCCTGTAGCCTTAGGAGCAATAGAGGTATTAAAAGCAAATAATATTAAAATCCCGAATGATGTAGGGGTGGTTGGATTTTCGGAATCTCGATTATCAGAGGTAGTTCAACCAAAACTCACCACCGTCAGACAACCCACCTTTGAAATGGGACAAGCTGCCGCAAAATTATTACTTCAAGAAATTGAAAGTAGTATTTCCGTTCCTCAGACTGTAAAGTTCAGTGGTAATTTTAAAATCAAGGAGTCTTCCGTCAAATTAATATGATTGACCGTTATGTTTGGTGCCCGACTTGGATAACTTATCGAATTGGTAAAAAGGCATTGTCAAAAACAATCCCCCCTTTGACTAACACATAATCATGGCCATAGGATTCAGCACTACCTCATCATCAAAGAGAATTAAAAAGAGCGTGTTTGATAACTTACCATTCGACGGCAATTTTATCTTTCAAACACGCTCATAAATAATATTTCCTCTTGAATTCAGCAGTAATTTCATCATATTCAAGCAGAAACGGAATGCTGAATATTGAAACTGCCTTATTTGATTACTTCTTTTGTATCAATAGGTTGGTAATTGCAAAACACATCACGCATTGAATGGTTCGTTACATCTAACAGTTGAATAGGTTTGCGGGCATCAGGATTTGACAAATACGCATGTACATTGTTTATGTACAGGCCATTGATATGTCTAAAATAGGCAACAGACGATGGTAATGTACCGACCAAACCAAATTCTGGCCACCAGCCATTTAAAACATCAGGTGTGTATTCCGAAATATTTTTTTGTGAATCTTCTGCATTACCACCACCACTAAAGTATAACTGAATATTACTTAATTGCAGATTATTTATCTTATACCCAGGCATCCCCGTGATAAAAATCGCTGAATTTTTATCTTGTTGCTCGTTATTAACGATAATGTTATTGAAATTCATTCCTTCAATAGCTCCCATAGCAGGAAGCTCCTCCGGAGCGTCTACATAAGCCTTTTGCCGACATAAAGTCATAAAAATTGGTCTTGGCACATTTGTCATTGTAAGGTTTGAGAAAGTCATATGCTTCATCTTCCCTCCTTCATTCATTTGTATCTTGAGACCAGCATCGGAAATATCATTAAATGTACAGTTCGAAACCGTAACCGAACTGAAATCACTTCGAGAAAGTAAACCAATACGAATCCCTGCCCATTTACTTGTAAAGTTACAATTGGTAATCGTAATATGCTCGACGGGAAATTCTGGTAATGAACCTTGCAAACAGATACAATCATCACTTGTATCGAAAAACGAATTTGATACCCTGACATTTTTACAACCATCAAAATCTAATCCGTCACCATTATTATTGACCCTACTGCTTATCCGGATATTTGATACTTCTATATCATTGCTGTACAAAAAAGCTGATGTCCATGAAGCAGGATTAACAAAGGTAATATTATTGATTCTGATATGCTCACAATGCTTTATTCGAAGAAGCATTGGGCGCCCAACAGTATTGTTGAAATTTTTCCAATAGCCATTCCCATCAATTGTCCCCCCACCTGAAATTTGTATGTTACTACTCTCTTCTGCAAAAATAAAGCATCGATCCATATGCGGTTCCTCTTTATAATTTGTTCTAAAAGTATTTGTTGAATAATCTTTAATTTGGCTGCTTGCCATAAGTGTAGTTCCATTTCCTATGATAAGCGATACGTTACTTTTTAAAAAAATCGTCCCTGAAACCATTGTTTTACCTTCAGGGAAGATCACTTTCCCCCCACCTGATTGATGGACTAAATCTATTGCATGCTGAATCAATTCGGTTTCTACTGTTTGGCCATCGGCTACTGCCCCAAGTTTACCTAAATCAATAGATTTAGCATTCAATAGAAAAGGTAAAAACACAAAAAAAAGCCCGAAAATTACTTTATTTATCATCTTAAATATACTGTTATACTTTGTTCGAATAAATTCATTTTATCTTCCCTACTGCCTAAAAAAACCGAAGCCAAACTAATCAGCTTCGGTCATATAAAATGGTGCTATATCGTTAAATAACTTATATGAATAACACACTCTTGTCTCTATCTAAAAAATCAACCTCCTATAAGGGTATCAGTGATACGATTGAAAATATCCTCAGATAAACCACCTTGCTTCCATATATTGCAAAGTGAAATGGTTTGTTCTTTTGTTCGTGCCCCGATCACTACCCGATCAGCCTGCTGCATGGAAAATATATATTTCATAGCTAAGTCCGCCAAAGGCATTCCTATTTCCTGGGCTATTTGATTCACCTTAACGGCATTTGCCACATCCCTATTGGTGATCCATTCATTGTTTGGAGGATTTTGCACGTGTTGCTTAAATCGACTGCCTAATAATCCCATGTGTAATCCACTTGCTGCATAATAGGCTATTTTGTGTTGGCTCAACAATGGAATATCATCCTTTAGCGCATTTAGGTTACAGGCATCCAAGCCCAAAAAACCTGATACCACATCAAAGACATTTTTTTGATTAAGTGCCTTACGAAAACCGGCTGTTGGATTACCTCCGACACCAATCATTTTGACCATACCTTCTTGCTTAAATCTCAAAAGGTCATCCGTAATTCTATCATATTCATTCAGCGGTACAAGATGCGGCTCATGTAAAAACACAAGGTCTAAAGCATCAATCTGAAGACGATCAAGAGTGCGGGCAAGGGAACTTCGCATCGACTCTGAGCTGTAATCTACGATGCAATCGTCTGCAGCCTGGGCCGGCAGCCTTCCCACTTTCGAAGAGACAAAAGGTTTTGGTCCTTTCCACTCCTTCAGCGCCTTTCCGACGAAAATTTCGGACTGATTGTATGAGGGTGCTGTATCTAAAGTTTTGATCCCATTCTCGAGCGCATACAAAATACAATCAACAGACTCCTGCTCGACCACATCTCCCCAAACTCCTCCGAGCCCCGAACAGCCCAATACTAAACGCCCTCCATGAGAAAAAATATCGTTCACAGCATATACATCCTCTTTATAAGTGGGTTTCAACAATACTTCATTCATAATAAAAAAATTTAACTGTTCAATGATATTACTTACTGATGATCGCCGGGTTGTTGATCCTTGCCTGGGTCGAATTCTTCTGGACTTTTCAATCATCATCTTCAAAAATTTCAAACAAAACCCCTATTAGCATAGGCCAAAAAATCCTCTGCCAACCACTCACAACCATGGTTGTTCAGAATAGGAGTTAAACCCTTTTTTTAAAAAAATCCAATCATTACAAATAATGATACCGAAAGGTAGGTCTTGTTAAGTTGGCAAATGGAAAAACATCAAAAAAAAAGGGGGGATAAAAAAACACTGAGTAATCATTTTTAACGCCTTATTCTTTTTACCTAAAAAAAGCGGCAAAGAATTGTCCTATGCCGCCGAAATATAGCCCTACAAATACTTTTTCATTAACAAAATAGCAAAGCCATTCCATTAAAGAAATGTAATTTTTGAGAATCAAAAGAGGTCGAGCACGTGGCATTACCATTTGCTGTGGCCTCAAAGGATAGTGGTATTTAACTTATACAAATAGGGCGTTTTCAGATCCCATAGCTGTGGATTCAACAGGTTAATGGCTGAATGAAATCCTGCTCTCCATGAGCATCAACAAACACCCTGTTATCAGGCAATTTTAGGGATTTACCATTGGGAGCAATGATTTCATTTTTAACCCACACCACTTGATTATCTGCTGATAGATTTGCGACTGATACCGTCACATTTACTCTTGCAGCCTTTGCTGAAACATTAGTTGCTGAAACAAAAGTACCATTTGTTTTCACTGCTACATCGTTACATTTCCTCAAGTAAACCTTTCGGTAAATTCCTGCGCCGCGATATCATCGTAAAGATAAATCCTCAGGCTGCACCTTGACTGCGATCAGATTGTTTCCAGACTTATCAAGGAAAATCCTTAAATCGTATTCAAACCAGTATATCCATTATGATGAATCCCCAAATAGTGACCATTAATCCATACTTCCGCATTCATCATTACCCCTTCAAAATCAATGAATATATACATTTGCTGATCTTGTTTGGATAATTTGAAATGTTTACGATACCAGGAAACTCCATACACCGGCAGACCACCACAACGAGCATTATACTTTTTTGAAAACGGTCCACTGATCGCCCAGTCATGAGGTAAACGAACACTTTCCCTGTCTTGCTTTTCCTGTAATTTTACAGAAGCTCCCTCCGATAGATCACCTTTATGAAATATCCAATCATTGTTAAAGTCTATCCGACTTAAATCATGAGCAAAGGTTGAACCTGAATATAAAATAATAAAAAAATAAATATAAACTTTTTCATCAGTCTTGTTTTAAGTAGGAGTATTTCGCATCCTTCACTCGCTGAGTTGTCTTATATGTCCACGGAACTACATTGGTATAATCTTCTTTATACGCTTGATGCACTTTTTGTTTCCAGACCTGTCGAAGCTCATCCAATACCTTAGCATAACGTTTATCATGGACTAAATTATCAACCTCAGCACGATCCTTAGATATATGATAAAGTTCCTCATAGACAGCAGGTTCACTGAATGATGCCGTTAAATAATCATAATAGGTTGCAATGTCACCCTCATGAACAGCATATAACATATCCGTCTCTTTAATATGAAATTTGTCCATAATTTGGTATTTCTTTTGCGCACCAAAGTTCTCATTTTTGTAGTAGCGAATGTATTTCCATTCCTTATTCTGAACCGACTCGCATCTTGGGTTGCCAAACTGGGTTGACCAGAGATTTTCAGTGTATGAGTGATCCCTAACTGACAATGATTTATCTTTATATACTTGAGAGATATCCTTTCCTTGATATGTTGAGGGGGCAGTAATACCCGCCCAACTGAGAAAGGTCGTCCCAAGGTCTATTGACTCTACCAAAGCATCATTACGATGATCTTTTCTACCAATTTTATCCGCTGGATTGTATATAATAAGCGGTATTCGTGTACATCTTTCATACAACAAGGCCTTACCATACAGCCCTTGTTGCCCCATAAATAAACCGTGATCAGACATATAGACAATAATCGTATTCTTATCTAAATGCTCTTTCTTTAGCATATCTCGAACCTGCCCTACCAATTGGTCGATGCCAGTACAAGCCTGTAATTGCCTGATATATCGCTCCTTACAGTCAGAGGGGTTGTCACTGTAATAATAACCTTTTTGCCGATTTTCTGACCTTAAAACATCTTTAGGTAATTTAGGGCTTACGATATCTTTTCGCGCAACATAAAGCGAATCCAATTCAATATCAATATCCCTGTATAAAGTCCTGTAAGTTGCAGGATCCGTAGGCTTCATCTTCATCGTTGAGGTCGATGCTCCATGAGGTAAATTAAAGCAAATATTCAAGAAGAATGGCTTCTCCTTGGGTCTCTCCTTAATAAAGTTGGTCGCCCGGTTCAATCTAAACTCGTTGGACTCTAAAAAGTCCTTGGATACTTCCTCCAATATTTCTACTTGTGTATCAGCTTTACAATCATTAAAAATCTTATGCCTATCCTTGGGATAAAATCCCAGGTGTCTATGCCCCGCCATAAAATAATCAAAACTTTTCTCCAATACCCCACTAATATAAGCGCCATCACCTACAGGGGTATGATTTTTACCAATATACCCGGTGAAGTATCCATTTTTCCGAAGAACCATTGGATAGGCATTTGCCCATGCCTTTTCTGATACAGCAGTCCCTGAATTAAAATCAACATGGTGCGTCCTTTCATATTGACTTAGGAGAATAGAGGTACGGCTTGGCATACAAATAGGTGAAACCACGTGGGCATTAGTCATCAAAACCCCTTCATTTGCTAACTTATCAATATTTGGTGTTTTAAGGTATGGATTACCCGTAACCCCAAGATAATCATAGGGTTGATCATCAGTCAGGATAAAAATGATATTCGGTCGCTGCTTTTTTTTAAGCTTATCTTTTGCACGCAATGTCGGGCTAAAAAAAATAATTAACAGAAAAATAAATGGTATCTTTCTCATAGTTTTAAATTAATCAGTAAAAAAATAAGAGCAAGACAGTCCGAAAATACAGTCTGCCTTCCTCCATTATAAACTCCACTTCAAATCATGATTATAGACATGGAAACAACTTCTTTTCTCTTCAAATTGACCTTTTCCAATAAGGAATCCCTTTGAGGTAAAATCAATAACTACTCAATTTTTGAACTGGCAGAACGTTGCTTAAAAAATACCTACCAAGTAAAAAGTGAAATCTCCTGCAGGACAAAAATTTGAGTGTTCCCTTTGTATTAATCAACAGAAAGTAGGCGCATTGGCATTTTGTGAGCTTTTCTGAATGCAAAGCAAAAGTATTATTTGATCAGCTGAGTTTAGCCTCGAAATGAAACTACATGGATACCTTACAAATAAAGCTTATAAATTACCTAAAGCACTATACTCGAAGCTGATGATTTATTAATTAAACAACATCCAATAATCGACGAAATAAGGGGGGATGAATAAAAAAATGAGCGACTTCCCCTACTTTTTAATTCAATCCTCATTATTTGTAGCGGGTACGCCTGATATATTCATTCGGTCGGGTCATGCCATAAGTATCCACAATGTTTGTAAGTTATAAACTTAACAAATATGGACAGCGTTTATTTTGACACTATCCCACAAAGTGTGTAAACTCATTTTAGGGACTATGTTAATTTCTTAACAACTCCTCGGTCTTAAACCAATCCAAATTCCTATCCTTCTCATTAAAATGCATCCCGATCAATACGATCTTCCGGCCATCATTCAGATACGGTTCATAGTATTTTTTCTCATGAATCTGGTCCAAGGCTTCACCTCTTTCATCGCCTTCAGGTTTCGGTGCATTAACCTTGAATTCGATCACATAAATATGCGTTGGACTTTCCATTGTCATATCGATCCGACCGGTGGAGATTGATTCTTCCGTTCTGCATTTTAGTCCAAGCCCAGTCATAAAACTAAACATGACCGAAGCGTAATACCCCTCGTATTTCTGGATATTATTCTTCACATAATTATTTAATGGAATAGCCGCAAACATCGCGCGGATGTTGGCTTCGAATTCTTCTAAGTCATTTTTGAATAAGCTACGTGCGGCTTCATTTCGTTTCAAAAGACGGTTAGATTCTACCGAAGTCAAGCTAATCAAAAAGAGCATGTTGAGTGTCATCCGAACTTCTCGGTTTGGAGTGGAAAGCACATAGCTTCGCCCACCAAAAGGCTCCTGAATCTCCTCCGTAATCGTCAAATAGCCTGCCTGCCAAAGCAAAGAGGGTAAGTTCAAATTACTGAGCGTAAATTGCTTCAACTCCTGAGAAGATAGTTCCAAATTTTCCAGGTCATACGTTTCATATGCACCTTTCTCAAACATCTTGGTCAAAAAAGAAGGCTGACCTGAATCCCACCAATAATTATCAAAGTTAGCTCCCTTATCCAAAAACATCAAAACATCGAATGGATTGTAAACCTTGTCTCCGAGATAATTGTAGCCATTATACCAAGCTTGCACCTCATTCATCTCTACTCCTTCGAAATAATCCCCAAAGCAAGTGTCCAACTCCCTTTGTGTAAACCCGCAAATAGATGCATATCGAACATCAAGTGTGATATCATTGAAATTATTTGCTCCGCTAAACAATCCAACTCCAGTAAATTTGGTTATTCCGGTCATGAAGCAAAAACGGATATACTGATCTGAGGCTTTGATGGCTGAATAAAACCCACGAAGAACATCTAACGATTTTGAAGCCAAGTCATCATTGTTAGATAGCGTATCTTGAATTGGTTTGTCATATTCATCAATCAAGACTACTACTTTGCTTTGATACTTTTCATGTATCGTGCGAATCAGTTCCGATAATTGAGGACCATGCCCTGACTTTTTAAAATTGTCCAAATCCAATTCGAACTTATGGCAATTATCAATCAGAGCATTCGTCAATTGCTTTTCTAAATCTTCAATGGAGGTGTATTTAATACCGCTCAAGTCAATCCTTACCACCGGAAATTTCTCCGACCAATCCCATTTGTCATGAATATATAAGCCTTCGAAGAGTTCCTGTTTTCCTTCAAACAAGGCCTGTAAGGTTGAGCACAGCATCGACTTACCAAAACGGCGAGGACGGGAAAGGAAGTAGTAACCTTTTGGAAGTTTTGTCATTTCGTGAATGTATGCTGTCTTGTCTATATATAGATAATCAGCCCCCCCTGTTCGAAGGTCCTCAAAAGTCTGTATTCCGATCGGCAATGCTTGTCTTTGGCTCATGGGATTGTCCATTTTTTTGTATGGTGGTTAAAGATACTGAATTTTGGCTGATTGAAAAAAAGCCCTCTACATCGACATCCCCTGTGACGGCTTCGGCATCGAAGGTTTAATTGCCTTTTTACGTTTCTTCCGTTTTTCCCATTCCTCCTCATCTTCCACATTTATTGGAGGGACTCCAGAAGCTCCACCTCCGCCGGCTAATAAAGCAGTCATAAATTCCACCAAAGCAGATTCATTACTACCACCTCCTCCGTTGTATGCATGCTCAGCCTGACTATGGCTCACCGTACGCTCTTCTCTGAAATTATCCTCCGCTTGATTATAGAATCCAAACTCCTCAAAATCCATTTGGACGTCTCGCCAACCAAATCCTAAATCTCTGAGTGGAATCAAATTATCCGGGCTGCCCAAAGCCAAACCATCATAGTTTTCAAATACCATCAAATTATCTATAAACAAGATATCATTTAACTCATTTAAACTGCCTGCTTGCTCAACTGCATTGACCAAAATATCGATCGGCTCTTCATTTTTGGATAAATCCTTTGCAAGTATAATTGCAAAAGTCGAGTGAGAAATCTTGAGATCTCGCAAATTAAATTCAGCATCATCGGGTCCCGTAAAAACTGACATAAATCCCCTCTTACCAAGAATGTTCTCTTTCATGACATACCCTCGCTTTCCAATTGTTTTCTCAAAATCATCAAGGTTACGGGTTTTATGCAGAGCTTGAACAAAATGCAATCGAGTCAATTGATGCTTCATCAAATTCTCAAAACTATCCGCTCTCAATCCAAAATGAGTACTCTTAAAAGTGAAATCAGGGTGTTTGAAAGTTGCAATATTTTGATGATCCACTTTTGTCTGAACACCCAGTTTATTCAGCTCTTCATAAATACTTCCGCCTTTCTTTGATTTCAAAAAAGCATCAAAAAGCAAAGAGTCAAACTTGGTGAATTGCTGCTTCATTACACAAATTCGATTCTTCAATTGCGGACCAATCAACCGCTCAAGGGCATTAACATCAAATTGATACGTACCGAAACTCAACTTTCCTTTTGACATTTGGACCTTCTTATGAATCTGACCTTTAAACGCTCCAGCATATTTTCCAGGCTTGTAACTTTGCTTTGCCTGTGACCAAGCCATCGCATTGACAATATTTTTCGGTACAAGCTCCGGTTGATTATGTTCAATAGCATTTTGAAGTTGCTGCATCAGCATATTTGCTTGCAACATTTTGTCAATATCTTCAAAAGCAGTAGCACCTGCCGGAATTTTCACTCCATCCTCTGTATGGAAAACATTTTCATTTCCATCCTTTTCCAATTTGATTCCTGCTTCCGTCAAGTATGCAGTAAACTCATCCCGACTTTTGGATTCCGCAAGTGCAACCTGAACCACCTCTTTCTTTTGAACAAGAGCCTCAAAATGATTCTTCAGTTGATGAATAGAAATTCCTGCATCACTGCCTTTTATTTTTTCCCCATCTGATTTTATAAACCGAACCCCATACGCTTTCTTCGTGTTTTTATGCTCCAATATCCGAGTTTCAATATTGAAATTCGTCTTCAAATAATTTTTAAAGGTATCGATACATGTAGATTTCTTTAGTGCCTCTGATACGGCGTCAGCAACTTTAACATGCTCAATAAATTTCTCATTCATCATCTTAAATGAAACCCCCGAAATGCTACTTTTCATCTTGGTTCCATTTGGCAGATGATAGATCATACCATATTCTATACCGCTTTTCAAATGACGTGATATTTCTAATTTAATGTCTTTTTCGGACAGTCTATTGATAAACTCAGTCCTACTTCTACTTTGTTCAAATGCCTGCTGGATCCATGATTTTGACTCACTTTCAGTAGTCTTTCGAGGCAGTAAAGCAGATTGTACTTTCTTATAACTCCATCCAATTTTACTCCCTTTGATCACTTTCCCATCAGGCAAATGAAAATGTAATCCCCTCGTTTTTTGGCTAATAGAATGCTTCAAAACTTCCATTTCTACGCCCCGATCGGCAAGCTGTTGTGATAGTTCTTCTATCGTTGTTGATTGTTTCAACATTGCGCCAACAACCTCTTTCAAATTCTCTTGTGTTATCTTCGCATCAGAAGTAAACATCGCTGAAAGCTCCTTAACTTTTACACCAGCCTGGTGCCCCATTATTTTTTTCCCTGATGGAAATTGATAAGTTATCAAAAAGGCTTCCTTCGTTTTCGGTTGAATCTGCACCTCAACCTTAATATCATATTGCCTTTCAATAGCAGATATATAATCCTTAAAATTTTGGCATTTAGGCGCTATAACTTCATTAAGTTGCTGCAATAACTGCTCTTGTTCAAATACTCCTTCAAGTTGTTTTTCGATAGTCGGCAAACTCCATCCGACCTCACTTCCCTTAAATGCTTTGTCTTCATAAGAAAATGAAATACCTTTTACCGTGCCCTTCACCTCCTTCAGTTCAGCATCAATTCCGTGCCTTTCCAAGCACTCCAATAACGTATCAACGTTCTTAACCTCTCCCGAAATGACGGCTTTATCAATAACGGATTTGACAAATACCTTTGCCTCCTGCGTCTTTTCATTCTTATCTTGCGGAACAAAAGTCAAACCCATTTTTTGATTGTTATCAAACTTTGATTGCAGGTTGTATTGCTGCTCCAGGCGGTTTGTGATTGCCGTATTTTTGAAATAGTTGTTATCAATATTCACAACACTACCCGACTCATCCACTCGGTTAAGGACTAAATGTACATGTGTGTGCTCCGTATCAAAATGCTGAATCACTACATACTGACAACCTTCATAACCCTTTTCGATCATAAATTTCTGAGCAATTTCAAGCAACTCCTGCTCACCTAACTCATCCTGATACCCGAAACTTAAAGAAGTATGGTCCACTATATTTTTAAAATCAGACCGTAGCAAATGCCGATGATCTGTTACATGTCCCTCAAATTGTTTTGCAAAAAACAGGGGATCTCCATCACCTTTTCTGATAATGTCCTCCGAAAAACCGAGCACTTTGGCACCTTTTTTTTCTGCCAGGCAATAGTTAAATACTCCCTGAAAGTTAGTACCTATCACAGTATTCGCAATCATGATTTCCGCTTTAGTTCGACCAAATAATCCAGCACTTGATGAATTCTTTCGACATCCGAATCATACATCTCATTCATGTTCATCCGGCGAGCGATCTGATTCAGGTTATTGCCCAGGCGGGCAATTTCAATTTTGAGCTCATGGAAGTTCGTAGCAGAAGCAATGGTATTATCCATCGGTTTTTCATGCCCCACACTCAGGGTCATTTCTCTGCAAAAAGTGGGGATGTTGCGCCCCTTATCAAGGGCATTCTTCTGCAACACTTCATATTCTTTTGGATCAACAAAGAAGTTGATACGCTTCTTCCGAAGCGATTTTGACTTAGGTCTTGCCATAGACTTATATTATTTAAATTAAAAAAATAGCGAAGCGTAAAAAGTAATAAATTAGCGTAGCGGAGAGATATTTTGAAAGCAAAGCGGACAAAATCGGGGCAGTTTAAGTGCTAAAATTCATTTTAGTGGCACTTAAACTATGCCTCGCTCCCAGCTGAAGCTGGTGATTTCTTTAAACTGATCTAAGTCATTTTATTTTCAAAAGAAATATACGCCTTTAAAGCTAATAAACAAGCATTTGAGAATTATTTAGAAGAGGATATTTTAAATTTATCCTCATATTATCATCCATTGAAAATTTGAATAATAATATCTTACCTTCTTTGCTTCCGTGTACACGGAACATACACGGTACACACATTAAAATAGTTCTATAATATTTCAAGCTAAAAAAAGACTGAAAATAATCGAAAATGATTTGAGGCATTGTAAAAAATAGGTTAACTTAAAATAGTTATAAAAATATCAATCTATGAATACAAGAATCTGTCTTCAATGTCAGGCTCCTCTGACTAAGAAAAAATCAACTGCCAAATTCTGTAACAAGAAGTGTAAAGATGATTTTCACAATCATCGTAAAAAAGCTGCTCAATTTGTCGGAAGAAAAATTCAAGCGCAACAAACAGCAATAAGACAAAATTACAGAAACCCTAAATTAACTGCTGTTCTAATGCAGATAGATGAAAAAATCAAACCATTTGTAAATGAAAAGTCTTTGGCATTTACTACATTTTTCATCCTGTTAGTTTGTTTGTTCAGCTCCCTAAAGGCAAGTTATGACATCACCAAAGACCTCACCACAATTAATAATAACCTATATAATAGTCAACTCAATATTTTAAAGACAGTTGATGCAGTTCGTAATCAAAAGCACCGAACCGCCTACGGTGCCCTAAAAGAAAAATTTCCGAAGGAAATCAAAAAATACGAGCAGCGAAAAAAAGAGGAAGTCAGAAGGGCAAAAGCTAAAAGGTCGAGAAAAGGAAAGGAGAAAAAATAGAAGGGCGCTTCCTTTGATGCTTTTTCATCAGAGCATTTCCTTTAAAAACTGCTTATCACTTTATCCCTATCGGAAAGTCACCAACAACAGATTTACGACATCACTAAAGTGTCACACCAAAACATAATATGTCTATTATTGACATCTTATGTTTTTTATCCAAGAACAGATAAAGTAAATAAGTCCATTCTGCATAAGTGCAGATCCATTGAGCATTACTCAAATAACGTTTGACCACGAACCATAATACACAGCGTTAAAAGAAATGTAAATGCTGGCTTGAACAAGTGGTGGATTTTCTAATGTTGGCGAATTTGAATTTCAGGGATACCTATCAAAAAATATTCCCACATATTCACCAACACTGGAACCACAACTACTTCTCCAGTAACAAACCATCGATGGACTTTGCTATGGCTTTCTTTGAAGACTCCGTTACTCCGGCCTGGTCTGCAAATTGCGTCCAATTGGACAGCGCATCTTTAACCTGCTCAATAATTTGGCTTACCTTATTTACACTAAAATATTTTGCTAAATTGTATATCTGTCATGAGATAGGTTCAAAAACAAAATAGCTCAAATATTGGCTATACACATCCATTATAGTGTAAAAAGGATAATATTTGAGCTAAAATCAACTAACTCTCCTTCAAAAAAGTATTTGACAAGAAGCCAAAAGCCCAAAGTGGTAATGCTTGTAAAGCTCCCCGTGTGATACCGTCTTGAACAATAAAAGCATTCTCCAAGCCTTTGATTTGTTGCAGCGTCTTGTTTCTACCGCCAATTTCAAAGGTCCATTTTCTGCTTACCAAAAAGTCTGATTTTTTAGATTCATTCACCGCTAAGCCAGCATTCTTCATCGCATTAAGAAAAAAGGTTTCCCGCACATTACCTATTTCAGGCTCACTACTTAGTGCATACGCCAGATTAGTGTTTTCAAAATAAATCTTTTCTGGCTTTGGTAGCACATTAAAGCCTTTGGTATCGGCAATCAGAAGATTTAATATTCGTGCCCGTTCCAACAAGTGAAATGCAAGCGATATTTCATCCCGGTGAATATTGATTTTCTTTGACAATGCAGAAATGTTGGGCTTGTACGGAACCATGTCCGCTATAATCGCCAAAACCTTCTTGATCTTTTGCCCCTTAGCCAAGGTCATGGATTCAATCTTTAAAAGATCAATATCGATAACCTGCTCAAGTGCTTTTTTCAGTCGGAAATGAAAGTTAGGCTCAATGGTAAACGGATAATATCCCTCAGACAAATATTCGTGGAAGTAAGACAGCACCTTCTCTTCGCCAATTTCAGCAAGCTGAACCTCATACTCATGATCCAGAATTTGTTCAAAGGTTAAGGCTGGAGATTTAATTTGATACTTCAACTCAAGAAACTCCTGAAAAGTCATTCCATCCATTTGATATTGAATCACTCGCCTGCTCAGGTCGTACTCCCCTTTGTAAATGTTGAGAATGGACGAACTGGTAAAGACTACCTTGAGGTCAGGGTAGCTGTCATAAATATTCTTCAGTTCCTGCGACCAGTTAGCATATTTGTGAACTTCATCCAAAAACAAGAAACGACCGCCATAGGCATAAAATTCATCCACAACATCAACCAACGTCCGACTCGAAAATATTAGATCATCAAGCGACGCAAACAACACCTGCTCCAAATTAGGAAATCGCTGTTTGATCTGTTGTAAAATCCAAGTTGTTTTCCCTACCCCACGTGCCCCAATAATGGCCGTCATCCTGTTTTTCCAATTGATATCAAACTTCCTTTGGAAACTCAGGTCAGTACTATTAATGATATTACGAAAGGTCCTATGCAGTTTACCCATTATTTTGCCTTATTTTTAAGGCAAAATAACAAAATTTAGCTTAGTTTATTAAGCAATTACTCTTTTAAAAATTTTCATCGCAATAGAAACAAAGAAATTATGTGACTTTGGGAAGAACCACCAACAAAGCACCCATGTAAAATCACGCACTCAGCCGCTCCTTCACCCGTTGAGCAGCCAAAATCAGACTATCAAGTTTCTCAAAGACCCAACCTCCCCCACTTTTGGATCATCGGCTAATATTACTTCTACCCCTCCTGCAACCGTTGCTGAATATAAGTCTGAGGATCCCAATCAGTTTGTTCTCCATATTTTTTCAGCAACCAGCCTGCATACATGGTTAAGGCGTCTTCACTTGGCCCCTCGATTGATTCCCAGCTTCGAAGATATCTTTGCTTGTGAGCAGCTAATTTATCATTAAACTCCAGCTCCAGCACGTACTCTGAGCGAGATTCTTCCCCGTCATATTGTGCCATCACCTGCTGCCGTTTCATCTTATTATGGGCGCCAAATTCCATTTTCAACTGATTGATCAAAGCCTCTTGATCATCAACTTTTTGCGGCTTCGGACGCACATAAACCTGTTTAGTTTCGACAGCATCAGTAGTAGGCTGAAGGTACTCCTCTTCCCACCACTTCTCTTTCAACCCTTGATACAGATAGCCCATAGGATTATTTACTGCGGGTGTCTGATCCACCTTTTTGACAGCATAAGTAACCAAAGCAGGCCCATACATCTTGATCATTTTCTCAACCATAGACGTTTTGACCCAATCTGGCCACCTGGTTTGTTCTCCGACTACTTCTGCTTCTACCTCTACCACCTCTTGGTTGATTACCGTTTCCTGTGACAAAAAAGTGTCTTTTTCAGCAGGAACTTCAATGTTTGGCATCGCTTGTTTGTTGTGCGGGTTCGCCGAAATGGTAAAGACAAGCGTATCTATCTTTCTGCTCTTTCGGATTTCCTCAAACTCAATCCACAAATCTGAGTGTTCATTGATCTCACGAATCGCCACCCCAAGCACTCGCCTCTTAAATGACGGATAATGATTTGCATATTTACTTCCCATGTTCAGCAGCTCGCGCAAACGCACATAAGTAAAAGGTCGGGTTTTAATATTTGGAAAATATTGCTTCATCAATTCATAGACCCGCACACTGTACGCACTCTGAAATTTGTACACATTCTTCAGCATGTATTGCGTATAATTTCCCTCCTTCAGCTGCAACAAAAATGGCCTCATCTCACTGGCGAACTTCACTCGAATAAAGTCCTCCCGTTTATTCCCCCTTGCCACAGTGATCAACGGAAACGCTATCCAGTCATCTCCTTCCTCTATGTAAATGGAGGAATTGGTCAAACCTACTGCCGCTTTCCGCACACGATCATAACCCGAACCAATCCGGTCACCTGGGCCAATACCCAACACCTCACGGATATTGATCCTGTGCTCCGTAAAATTCCGGTCCTCCTTCGTCAAGTTGATCGCAAGCAACATCACAATCCGATGCTGAGTAATGGTCAGTCCCTCCTTCGCATTGATCAGCTTGTTATGCTTGATGATCCGAAAATTTAATTTGTCCGTTGCAGTTATATCCATTCGTTTTGCAAAAAGCAGGTGTAACAAAAAAATGACGTTTCCTTCTCAAAAACAGTCAAAATGAAAAAGCTTTTCAATCAGCACCACCTTGTCATCCCGTCTCAATTCACTCTCGTGACAAAAAAGTGAGTCGGATAGCGATAAAATAAGAGATTGATAATCAATAAGTAACTTCATCAATCACCCTCACTTCAGATAATGATACCCAAGCTTAATTTATTCATTGATAAAGATAGTAAAAAAGACCAAATCACCAATCCGTCACAGTTAAAATTAACCAAAATACTTTCTGTCACAGTTAGTCACTTTTTTGTCACGTGAGATAATAATTAGTCACTTTTTTGTCACACGAAAATACTTCTTGTCACAGTTAGTCACTTTTTTGTCACAACCATCACTTTTTTGTCACACGAAAACCGCCTTGTAGGTACCTACAGGGCCGATTTTGACTTCAAAAAAAATCCCTAAAACAAGTAAAACATATTAAAACAATTTAAAACAACTACAAGCACCCAGAAAGTCACTTTTTTGTCACAGTTTTAGTTGTTGTTCTTTTTTTAATTGAAATAATGAGAATAAAAAAGGGAGTGGACATTTTGACCACTCCCCAAATATTGACCATCAAGAAAATTTCTATTTTAACTTTTCAAGTTCCTGTTCCGCCCATTGGTACAAAGCTTCCAAAAAGGCCAAACGATCTTTTTGTGCATTAATCTTATCCCCAAATTTTGAATAGCGTTTTTGAATAGCTGAAACCTCTTTTGAAATCAAAACATCAACAGAAGGTTCCGCTTTTTTTGTTGCGGGTTTTTGATCCACTAAATTCAAAAGATCATCCACAGAATTAATCTGATGATCGCCTACCTCTACAGAAGCTAAAGACTGAATAGAAGCCTTGGGAGGTTTAACTTCCCCTTTCAAAATCTGAGCCTTCAAGCCTGGATTAACCTCTCCTATTTTTTCAAGTCCTTCGGCATATTTGGCATCTCGACGAATGGTCTTTTCACCAACGCCAGTTTTCTCAGCGATTTTTTCAGCCGTCTTTTTGGTCGAGTGGTCATTTTGACCACTCCCTTGATTTTCGCCAGCCAACTGACCACCGTGGTTTTGCTTGTATCGATTGTACAGCAAGCCACGAAGATAAGAAGCCTGTTGAGTAGATAGATTTCGGCGCCCCAATTGATTATTGATCATCCAATCTTTGACAGCCTCCTGATTAGCGAATTTCTGAACCGATATAGGGAAATCAATTTTCAGTTCCTGACAAACACGGTAACGGTTGTGCCCATCAATGATGACATAACGGTCATCGGTTTGTTGCCACAGTTGAATAGGTTCTCGCACGCCTTCCTTGGCGATATTGTCTTTCAACTGTTGGAATTCTTCCTCTGCTAAGGCAGGGATCAACTCCTTTAGTTCCTCTACAATCGATATATTTTTTTTGATGATCGATTCGAGTGCTTTTCCCGAAGCAGTTGCCTTCGGGGCTTTATTTTTAAAAAGGTCTTTCTTAGCCATGATTTAGTAATTCTTCAGCCAGTGACAAATAGTTTTGTGCGGCCTTATTTTTGGGAGCATGTGAGAAAATATCAACTTCCATGGTACCTGCTTCAGCAACGACAATGGACTCATGAATGATCGAATCGAAGATGTGCACGTGGCTGTATTCTTCTTTGATCTCGCCGACATAATGAGAATGCAGTGCCGTACGGTCCTTCACACGCGTAAATACAATCCCTTCTACTTTAATATTTTCATTCATGATCGCATTGTCCTCCATCAAACGGAAAACACCCGAAAGTCCCTTAACGGCACCTTTTTCAGGAACCACAGGAATTAATACCGAGTCAGCGGCCACCATGGCATTGGAAACAATCATTCCTCGAACAGAAGGAGGGCAATCCAATAAAATGAAATCGTAGGTTTTTTTTAACTTGGCCAAATGCATAGCCAAAGCCCGATAACCTGGAAGTCCTAAGGCACGCAATTTCTCATCGGCAAAGTCAAGATCAAGATCAGAAGGGATCAGGTCAAGGTTTTCGTCCACAGAAACAATCGGAAGTACATCATCGACAAACAAGTTGTACAATGTAGCTTCAGGATCATTTTGTCCCATGTTCTGAGATAGATTCCCCTGGGCGTCCATATCAATCAATAATACTTTCTGGTTGGCCATTGCTAAAGCCTTCCCCAGATTATGTGTTGTAGCAGTTTTGGCTACGCCTCCTTTGTGATTGGCAATAGCAATTACTTTTCCTGTTTTTGTCATCAATAAAAAAGATTACGCTTTGGCGTTTTGCTCCAGCTGTTTGAGGTGTTGTAAAATGATTTGCTCCATGTAATTATTGCGACTTCGGCCCTCCTTTTTAGCCAAGTCCGAGAGCTGTCCCCACGTTTTCTCCGTGAGCGCAACTCCTTTCGTTACGCGGATTTCCTTATCTTTTGTCATACTGCAATTTAAAATCTTATCAGGAATTATCAATTATTGATAAGATTTTTTTACCCTTAAGCCTATACTATTGCTTCACAAACCACTGAAGTACCAAACGAAAATATGATTTTTGTATTTTTCACCTAAATATACTTTTTAAATATGCCCTAATGTCAAGAAGTGATATTTTACTTTCTGGGAGATATTACTGAATTTATCAAGGGTGAGATAATGTGTTTTTCTATTGTAAACTGAGGCCGCAAACCTCAACACCTGTTCTCATAAATCACCGACTGAATGTGAGTCTTGCTTCATTGTTTTGTTTTTGGAAGTGAGTCCAAACTTACCTTTCACCTTATTATGACTGGCACTTTCTTCCATTGATATAGCAAAGACTATCGTAAGTGCTGTTGGTACTTGAGTGCTTATCTCTTGGGTGAAAGCTCATTTAAAGTCATTAAAGGCTGATTATCATGGTGGAATTTTATAATTAATAATTCTTCCCCCATTAAGCTATTAATTTATTGCCTTGAATACAGCATTTTCGACGTTCCTTGGTGTTTGATATAGGGGATCAGGTTTTAGGTGAATTTAATTTTTTGTCATGCTTCATAGGGTCATTTTTTTTATAATTGTAGCAAGAGCATGCTTAGGCATATGCCTCGCTCAAAAAAAGGCAAGTCAGCCGAATATTTTGTATATCATGTCTGATGATCACACCTCTCAAGCAGTGGGCGCTTATGGTGGTCGTTTGGCGCCTTTGAATCCAACGCCCAATATTGATGCATTGGCAAGTGAGGGCGTTGTGTTTGACAATACCTTTTGCACTAATTCGATCTGTTGTCCAAGTCGGGCGACAATTATCACTGGACAATACAGTCAGACCAATGGGGTGATTGACCTTGATCAAGGGCTTTCTGTTGAGAAGCAGTATTTGCCAATGGAAATGAAAAAATTAGGGTATTCCACCGCAATCATTGGGAAGTGGCACTTACATAATGAGCCAGTCAATTTTGATTATTATAAAGTTTTACCTGGACAGGGAAAATATCATGATCCCGTTTTCAGGGAAAAGGGGAAAGGGCAGTGGCCTAATAATACCGTCAATACGTCCGGCCATAGTTCTGATGTTATTACCGATATTTCGATTGATTATTTGGAGCACCGAGATAAAACTAAGCCGTTTTTTTTAATGCATCATTTTAAAGCACCTCACGATTTCTTCGAGTATGCTGATCGGTATGAAAATTATTTGAGTGATGTTATCATTCCTGAACCCGCTTCTTTGTATGAGCAAGGGGAATTTGGTGGTAAGACATTGCATGGGGATCAAGGAAGTTTAAATTCTGTTGTGGGGACTTCGGTTTCCGCCCGCCACCATGGTCGCAATTATATAAAAACATTTGGATATGAAGATGCAGATTTATCGTTTGATGAAAAAACGCATTTAGCTTATCAACATTATTTAAAAGCTTACCTAAGATGTGTGAAAGGGGTAGATGATAACCTTGGTCGTTTATTTGGTTATCTGAAAAAAGAAGGTTTGTGGGAAAACACAATTATCATTTATACTGCAGATCAGGGGATGATGCTCGGGGAGCATGACTTACAAGATAAGCGATGGATGTATGAGGAATCCCTGAGGATGCCATTTATAGTCCGAGATCCATCCTCAAAAATCAATGGCACCCACAATGACCTATTGATTAACAATACAGATTTTGCTCCGACGATGATCAGTCTTGCTGGTGGTAAAGTACCTGCTAAAATGCAAGGAAGAAGCTTTCAAAGGACGTTGCGTGGGAAGACCGAGAAAGACTGGCGAACTGCGACTTATTATCGTTACTGGATGCACATGATTCATCATTGGGTACCGGCCCATTTTGGGGTAAGAACTCAGCGGTATAAGTTGATATTCTATTATTCCGAACATTATTTGGATGATCAAGCCCAAAAGCCTTTCTATTGGAAAATGCAGTATGATAGTGTGACGGAAGAAATCCCAGTCAGTTGGGAGTTTTATGACTTGGAAAAAGACCCGAAAGAGATGAATAATAGGTATGATGATCCTGCCTATCAAGAAATTATATCTAAACTTAA
Source organism: Persicobacter psychrovividus (assembly GCF_036492425.1). NCBI lineage: Bacteria > Pseudomonadati > Bacteroidota > Cytophagia > Cytophagales > Persicobacteraceae > Persicobacter > Persicobacter psychrovividus. The sequence goes on along the minus strand of NZ_AP025300.1, from coordinate 4,427 downwards.
AGAGGAAATATTAGCACAAAGAGCAAAGTATAATGAAACTGATGAGCATTATCCTGAAATACAGAAGGTGATTGATGAACATTGGGATGATCAAAAGGCTGTGAATTAGCAGGATGATATTGATTGTCAGTGCTTTGATTGAGTGCGGTGGTGCAAATTAATTTACAATATATTTTTCAAACATTAACTTAGTATTTTTTATGCGAAACGTAAGGATGTTTTTTACGCTCTTATTGTTTCTTTTGGGCACCGTGGTGTATGGGCAAAAGAAATATGAAGACAATTGGGAGTCCCTTTTAAAATACGAAACACCAGAGTGGTTTCAGGACGCTAAATTTGGTATTTTTATTCATTGGGGACCAACAACTGTCCCAGGGTTTATGTCGGAATGGTATGGGTATCATATGTATCGGCAAGATGCCGCTCATGCCAAAGGCGACCCTAATGCCAAACCGTCTCCAGTTTATGAATATCATCTCAAAAATTATGGACCAATAGAAGAGTATGGATACACCAAATTTATTCCAGAATTTAAGGCAGAGCAGTTTGACGCCAATGAATGGGTAGATTTGTTTGTTAAGGCAGGAGCAAAATATGTAGTTCCAGTAGGCGAACATTGTGATGGTTTTGCCATGTATGATTCAAAAGTCACACGATGGAATTCTGTTAAAATGGGCCCGAAGCAAGATATTGTTGGTTCTATTTTTAAAGTAGCAAGAGAGAATGGGTTGAAGGTGGGGACTTCTTCACATTTTGCTTTCGGTTGGCATTGGTGGGTTTATCGACCTGAGCTCGAGACTATGGACCCTAAATTGAAAGATTTTTACGGTAAACCACATGATCCATGGTCAGAGCCTTCTGATGAATTTGTTAAATTATGGTATAAGCGTTCGATGGATTTGATGGAGCAATATAAACCAGATTTGTTTTGGTTTGATTTGGGATATTCAGAGCCAGCCTATCATGATTATGGCCGAAAATTCATGACCAATTTCTACAATATGGGCTTGAAAAATGGAAAAGAAGTAGTGATGAACTATAAGAATATTAAATACAAACCTGTCCCAGATGGTGCGGCTGTATTGGATATTGAAAGTGGTAAACTGGACAGGATAAATGAGCAGCCATGGCAAACAGATATGTCATTGGGGGGCTGGCGATGGGGCTGGACTGAAAATTATGAATTGAGAAAAACTTCTGAGTATATTAATGATTTCATCGATATTGTTAGTAAAAACGGGTGTCTTTTGTTGAATGTTGCGCCTGATAAGCATGGTAAAATCCCTCAGGATCAAGTGAATATTTTGTTGGAAATGGGCGAATGGTTGAAGGTCAATGGAGAAGGAATATATGAGAGTAGGCCTTTTAAAGTTTTTGGACAAGGCCCGACTAACGCCAAGATGGTCTTGCACGGAAACATCAAGGATAAAGGGTTTACTTCACAGGACTTCAGATTTACTCAGAACGGGCAGAATGTTTATGCCTATTGGTTAAAGCCACAAGCCGAACAAGGCACCATTACTCTAAGAGGTTTTGGAACGGAAAGCCATTTGGTAAACGATGCGATAGCCGAAGTTACAATAATGGGCCATAATGATCTTGATTTTAAATGGATTCAATCCAAGGATGATTTGATTATTACTGTGCCCGAAGAAATCACCAAAGAACAAAATGCTATAGGATTTAAAATTGCTTTGGAAGAAGCACCTAACTTTATTTTATAATCGATATGAGATCAGTATATATTTTTTTAGTAAGCTTATTTGTGTGCTTTTCTGCCATTGCACAATCCGGAGAAACAGAGGAAAGGCCATGGCTGAATCCCTTGTTACCTATTGATTCAAGGGTGGAAATGCTGATAGAGCAAATGAGTCTTGAAGAAAAGGTTTCACAACTGGGTAATGCGTCTCCTGCTATTGAAAGGCTTGGCATTCCAGACTACAATTGGTGGAATGAGTGTTTACATGGCGTGGCTCGTAATGGTCGAGCAACCGTTTTTCCGCAGGCGATTGGTATGGCTGCTACTTTTGATGCTGAATTGATTGAAAAAGTTGGTCAGGTGGTCGGAAAGGAGGCGCGTGCCAAATATCTGATTGCTCAACAAATGGGCAACCATTCTCAATATGCGGGATTGTCTTTTTGGACACCGAATGTGAACATTTTTAGAGATCCACGTTGGGGGCGTGGTCAAGAAACTTATGGGGAAGACCCATTTTTGACCAGTAAAATAGGGGTTAGCTATGTTAATGGATTGCAAGGGAATGACGATCAATATTTGCAAGTGGCTGCTTGTGCAAAGCACTTTGCAGTGCACTCAGGCCCGGAAGAATTACGCCATGAGTTTGATGCTGTTTGCTCAAAACAGGATTTGTATGAGACCTATTTGCCAGCTTTTAAAGCATTGGTGATGGAAGCCAATGTGGAATCAGTGATGGGTGCGTATAACCGAGTTTATGGTGAGCCTGCTTGTGGCAGTGACTTTTTACTTCAGGATATTTTGCGTGATAGTTGGAAGTTCAAAGGGCATGTGGTCTCAGACTGTGGTGCGATCGAGGATTTTTATGCGCATCATAAAGTAGCGAAAAGCCCAGAAGAAGCAGCGGCTTGGGCATTGAAATCAGGAACAGACTTGAATTGTGGTAAGGTCTATCAAAGTGCTTTGGTCAAAGCCGTAAATGATGGGTTGGTAACAGAAGGGATGGTTGATTTGCGTTTAGCGACTTTGTACAAAACACGTTTCAAATTGGGCTTCTTCGATCCAGTAGAATTGAATCCCTACAACAACGTTTCCGAAGCAGATGTAGCTACCAAGGAAAATGACCAACTTGCTTATGAGGTTGCGGCAGCTTCAGTGGTGCTTTTGAAAAATAAAAACAATGTTTTGCCATTGAATCCTGAGATCAAAAACCTTTATGTGGTTGGGCCAAACGCCACCTCTTCAGAGGTTCTATTAGGAAATTATTTTGGTTTGCCACCACGTACTACCAATATTTTGGATGGTATCGTTGCGGATGTATCTGCCGGTACGACCATTAATTACAAACAAGGAGTTTTGATGGATCGCCCAAATGTCAATCCGGTGGATTGGTCAACAGGTGAAGCCAGTGCGGCCGACGCTTGTATTGCCGTGATGGGCATTTCTTCGGCTTTGGAAGGTGAAGAAGGTGAAGCGATTGCCTCACCAACTAAAGGTGACCGATTGGATTTAAGTTTGCCTCAACACCAATTAGATTATCTAAAGAAAATCAAAAGTCAAGGAAATAATCCATTGATTGTCGTATTGACTGGCGGTAGTCCTTTTGTAATGCCTGAACTGGAAGAAATTGCTGATGCTATTGTCTTTGCCTGGTACCCTGGGCAAGCAGGAGGCCGTGCGGTGGGCGATATCCTTTTCGGAAAAGTTAGTCCATCGGGTAAACTGCCAATTACTTTCCCAAAATCGATGGATCAATTGCCTGATTTTGGCGATTATAGCATGGCAGGACGCACCTATCGTTATATGGACGCTGATCCTTTGTATCCTTTTGGATATGGATTGACCTATGGTCAATTTGAGGTTGGAGCGGTAGAACTGTCCAAAAATAAGGTTTCTAAAAGTGAAACGGTTGTATGTTCGGCGAAAGTCACGAATACTTCAAAAACTGCTTCCGACCAGGTTATTCAAATGTATATTTCAGGTTATGAAACCAAATTTGAGACACCGAATATGTCTTTGAAAGGATTTAAGCGTGTGCATTTGAATGCGGGTGAATCTACAACAGTATCTTTTGAATTGACGCCAGAAATGCGCTCAATCTATGATACCAAAGGTAAGTTGACTCATCCAAAAGGAAAATTAACGGTCAGTATTGCTGAGGCAGCACCAGTAAAACGCTCAGAAGAACTTGGTGTAAATATTCAGACCGCAGAATTAAGGATAAAATAGAAAACACTCAAATGCGACCTTGTGTGTAGCTCTTTACCATACTGTAGAGTTGCGCTCGAGCTCCTGCGTTGAGTTAATTTCCTCTGGGGGAATGGAAGGTTGATGCTTTTCATTCCCTTTTTTCATTTCTACAAATGTTTAAGCACTGAATAAAAAATGTATAGGGGTTATTATTTACCCACAGATTACACTGATTTCCACAGATTTTTTTTACTGAGATCTATCCTAATGCTACTCATAAGTCAATATGTTCAGTAAAATAAGAAATCATGGTAATCCTTTTAATCATGTAAATCATGGTCCTTAACACCCCCTCAACAATATTGGGTAGTCCTTATTGTCAATAGATAAAAAGGGGGATCATCAATAAAGCAGGGGAAAATAAGTGGGGTGAATTTTTTTTGCCCCCTATTTTTAGGATTGTTTCCCTCAGAATCGTGCCTTAACGGCTACTTTAGAGTATTATTTTTACGAATTATATAGTTATGACTAATTTTTTCAA